>JAQSYB010000133.1 GCA_029256365.1 Clostridia bacterium | reverse complement strand
TTATATTGCTTATTTATGATCGAAATGAATTCCATGACAAAAAATTATCAGGAGCACAGGGCGGTAGATGTGTTAAATAATGATGATATATTATTTTCAATTGGAATATATATAAATAAAGGGTTGTATTTAGAAGGCAATTTGAATGATAAGTTTGGGGGAGAGCATATGACTCAGGATGAATATATTGAAAGCTTGCAAAGGAAGTTTGAAAAAAATTTTAATATTGAAAAAGACATGAGTCTATTTGGTGAACGGGTGGATGTTCATGCAAAATTTTACGATATTAGCGGACGAACCTTTATAACAAAAAACGATATTATTGATAGATGTGAAAACTATGAATACTGCTACATTAAAAAGGTTGATATGGTAACAGAAAAAGAGGTCGCTTCTTATGGACAGCTATTAAGGAAAATAGTAGATGAATGCATTGATCCAGGGAAAGACCATATGAGCACCTATGTTACAGGAGTGATTATATGCAATGGCATCAACGAATATGCAAAGCAGACAATAAAGACATATTGCTACAGCAAGGTCTACTCCTTCTATTTAAGGGGTTGGTGTGATGTAAGACTTCTGTGTGTGAATAGCAGCAACAATGAGATTGTAACCAACAAGGCCGGTAAACGTGTCCAAAAGGTGTATCAGCTTACACCTTAAAATAAAAAGGGGGTTATTAAATGAACTCATTGATTTTATTATTGCTAGGAATTCTATTGTTTCTGATTGCCTATGTAACCTATGGCAGCTACTTAGCCAAGCAATGGGGCATTGACAATGAAAGAAAGACACCTGCTCATACATGCAGGGATGATATCGACTATTGTCCTGCAAATGCCAAGGTGCTTTTGGGACACCACTTCTCATCCATTGCAGGAGCGGGTCCCATAACAGGTCCTATAGCAGCTGCAATATTTGGATGGCTGCCTGTTTATCTATGGATTGTAATAGGCAGTATATTTGTAGGTGGGGTACATGACTGGGGATCACTTTTCGCATCAATCAGACATGATGGAAAATCCATCGGAGAAGTAATAAGAGTAAATATTGGAGAAAAAGGCAAGATGCTCTTCAATATCTTTGCATATCTTACATTGATATTGGTTGTTGCGGCATTTACAGATATCTGTGCCAGCACCTTTGCTTTTGATCCAGCCAAGCCTGAGCTGTTATCTGGTGCAAGAGCAGGAACGGCTTCTGTACTGTTCATTTTCTTGGCAATGGCCTTTGGCTTCTTTGTATATCGAAAAGGAGCAAACTTAGCTTTATCTTCTATAGTTGGTGTAACATTATTGTTCTTCTGTATATGGATTGGCTACCAGTTCCCAGTACTTAAACTTTCAAAGCTTATGTGGGATATATTGCTTATTGTGTATATCTTTGCAGCCTCCACATTGCCGGTTTGGTTCCTACTGCAGCCAAGAGATTATCTCTGTTCCTTCCTGCTCTATGCAATGCTGGCTGGAGCTGTAATAGGGGTACTGATTGTTAGACCTGCAATGGCAATTCCTGCATCAGTAGGCTTCGCAGTTGGTGAAGGGGTAAAAACACAATATCTTTTCCCGATGCTGTTTGTTACGGTAGCCTGTGGTGCAATATCAGGCTTTCACTCACTGGTAGGCTCTGGAACAAGCTCGAAGCAGCTGAATACAGAAAAGGATACCAAGCTGGTAGGATATGGCGCAATGCTTATTGAAGGTGTTTTGGCGATTATTGCCTTAATTACTGTAGGTTATGTGGTAGGTGCAAAGGGTACACCTGCTCAAATATTTGCAGGCGGGGTATCAGATTTCATGAGCAATTTTGGAATTCCGGTATCAATTGGAACAGTTTTTGTTATACTTGCTTTCTCTGCATTTGCACTTACAAGCTTAGACACTGCAACAAGGCTGGGTCGCTATCTATTCCAAGAAATGACGACGAAAGCTGATGGCTCAAAATCAATACTGAACAATATGTATGTATCAACGGCTATAACTGTGGGCCTGTCAGCATTGCTGCTATCCTATGGATATCAGAAAATATGGCCGATATTTGGTTCTGCAAACCAATTGCTTGCTGGTCTTTCTCTGCTTGCTGTTTCAGCATGGCTGGCTAAGTCTGGTAAAAAGAACCTGATGACTGTAATTCCAATGATATTTATGTTTATCGTCACACTTACTGCATTGGTTCTAGTATGCAAAAACAACTTCGCAGGAGGCAATGAAGTAATTGGATTTGTAGCGGCAATTCTCTTTGGGCTTGCTATTGTTCTTATCGTAACAACAATCAATACATTCTTTGGAAATAAATCAAAAAATAAAAAACTAGGTGCTTAAACAAAAAGTATTCCAAATGAAAAAGGTAGCAGGGAAATTTCCCTGCTACCTTTCACTTTAACCTCCAGCTAAGAGGTGAATAACCTTTACATCGTCGCCATCTCGGATGACAGTAGAGGCATACTCTTCGCTAAGCACCAATACATGATTGATTTTTATAATAAGCTTGGGGTATGTATAGTTTTTTTTGTCAAGAAGTCCTTGAACAGTTAACCCTTCTTCCCATTCAAAATCTCTATTGTTTAATTTAATCATAAAATCACCTACAACCTGTTATTAAGGGCACTCACCTAAATGAATGCCCATAATATAATTATCATTTTCTTTATTCGTTTATGCAAGTCTTAGAGATGATTCTTTACAACCTCTATCACCTCTGGAAGATCCATGCCTATGGCTTGAAGATGCTCAATGGTTGGTACACCATCCATAGTCCAGCCTCTTCTCTTGTAAACAGCGTCTGTAAGCTTTTGATATTGATCTTCTCTATAGCTTCTCAAAGCTGCCATCTTTTCCTCTGTTGTTTTGCCCTCGGGATTAAAGCCTACCAATTCTTTTAGCTGACCATCATATCTGTCAGCTCTGGATAGGTATTCCTCTACAGTTACAGGACCCATTGCTCTATATGGAATCGCATCATGGATTCTTTTGCCATAGCCCATTCTAATATTGAATATTCTTTGGAAGTTATATACACGCTCTGATTGCACGATAAGCTGTTCCTTATCAATGTTTTTGCCAGTTACGCCATTGAATATATCAACATAGTTTTGTACATGCTCAGGAATCTTAGCAGGTTCGTTAGAATGCTTGTTGCTAGCAGGGATAATATCGTTCCAAGGAAGCTTGCATAAGCCATTTAATCCAAACCATGTTCTAAACATCGGGAAATAGTGTAGGGCTTCAGCCTTGTCTTCAAAGGTAGGAATCTGGTTGTTTACCATATCCATAAATATCAGCCATGCCTCATCGTGCTGTGGTCCCTTGTTGGTTAAGCCATAGCCGCCTTGCTGTGCAAGGGATTCCTTTGGCATGTATTCTGAGAATTCCAAGCCTTTTTGCTCCATACCGATATCATTTAAGAAGACAGGATCTCCACCGTATTGCTCTGCAAATATTCTCTTAAGGTTTCTAACACCTAGTCCGGCTAACTTGCCAAAACCTTCTCCTCTAGCCATTTGATGAAGCATTTCTAGAGAAGCATCGGCATTGCCAAAGTTCAGCTCTAAGCCTCCGGTGATTTCTTTGTTTATAATTCCATTCTCATAGCACTCCATTACAAAAGCTGTCATGGTTCCGTAGGAGATGGTATCAATGGCATAGGTATCACAGTAGAAGTTTAATTCCAATACATCGTGTGGATCGAATATTCCACAGTTGGAGCCCAAACCTGCTGCGTTTTCATACTCTGGACCATCTACGATAACCTTTTGTCCCTTATATGGGCCAGTTCTTAGCTCAAAATGATCTACAGCCTTTGCACAGGATAAGCTGCATCCATACCAGCAGCCATCGGGTGTATTTTGTGTAATCATACCCGTAAAGACCTTTGATGATATTTTATGCGTATCAGGGTGTGCACCAAATTTATAGTTATGTGTTGGGAGCAAGTCATATTGATCCATAACCTCAATAATGTTAGCAGTACCAACCTGTCTCATTCTGCATTGCTGTGCATCAAAATCATGTATTTCCTTATGAAGCTTTATACCAGTTCTATTGATCTTGCCTTGATCATCTGCATTGTTCAGATTGCCCTTCACTCCAGCAAATCTTATAACAAGCGCCTTGATATGCTTATCTCTAAAAACAGTACCAATACCGCCTCTGCCGGCTTGCTTCAGTCTTATTTGCTTTCTTCTGACGTCATAGAAGGTAAAGTTGAGAAGACCCATATAAGCATGATTTGCAGCAGATCCAGCGGATACCACTGAAATATTCCTTTTGTCTTCTTCATTCTCAGCATACATTTCTGTAAGCTGCTCACCTAGTACATGGCTATCGATTGCTTCTTCAGGTGCTTCTTCTATGGTAATGGTACCCTTATTGCCATCTATAAATATGATTACATCCTTATCAGCCTTTCCTTGAAGCTCCAATGCATCAAAGCCAGAGAACTTCAGAAGAGGGCCAAAGTATCCGCCTACGTTGCTGTCTATAGGCATTCCAGTTAAGGGTGAAATGCTGCAAACCAATGACTTTCCAGCTCCAGGGTATTGAGTGATACCGCCGATTGGACCGCTTCCAATTACGATTTCATTTTCTGGGTCATTCCACTTTGTCTTTGGTGTAACGGCATGCCATAGATAATATAAGCCAAAGCCCTTGCCGCCTATGAACTTATCCTTCATAAGCTGTGTCACTGGCTTTTCACTGATGGTGTTATCGCCAACATTGATATATAGGGTTCTATTTGTATAGCCTTTTTCTATTTTGCCCAACTCATATTTATATTCACATAACAATTTATGAGCGGATTTTAATTTTTCTATATTCATTTATTATTCCTCCCTCAATTGTTATTCTTGTTCAATGTAGATTGCATTGGTTGGGCACTGCTTTGCACATTGCCCGCAAGCTACGCATTTGAAGGGTTCGATATATTCATCATGCATAAACATTGCAAGCTCGGGGCAGAAGCCAACACACATAAAACAGCCTACACAAGCATTCTTATTGATTCTAACAATGCCATTTTTGTCTCTCGATATCGCCTCAACCTGGCATATACTGATACATTCACCGCACTGTGTACAGGATAGAATAACATTTTTATTTGCTTCTTCTTTAATTTTTATACAAGACTTATCTGCATTGTCTTCCTTGAACCAAGTATTGGAACAGGCAGATTCACATGCATGACATGCGATGCAAAGCTCGGGTTTTCTTTTTAAAACCTTCATCTATATTACCTCCAAATACGTATATAATACTATTTTAGTGCTCAGAATTAGACAACAGAAGGCTCAAACAATAATTCGCCCTTTTCAAATCTATCTAATCCAAGCTTATCAATAGGCAGTGAATGTTTTTCACCTAATATTGTTTCTGCCATAACCACGCCGGTAACTGGTCCAAACATGAAACCATGACCACTATATCCAGTTGCCATATAGAAGCCTTCCACTTGATCGGTACCGCCATATATTGGCTGCCTATCAGGAGACATGCAATAAAGTCCAGCCCACTGACGAACAACTCTTAAGTCTTTTAGAAGCGGCAGCAGCTCGCAGCAGTTCTTGGCCATTTCTTCTAGGAAGTGCCAGCTTGAAGTGACCCTAAGGTCTCTTGGTTCATTGGCATCCCCTCTGCCCATGATAAAGCTTCCATGAGGGGTTTGCTGGCAGTATATATTTAGTGAGAAGGACATAAACATTGGATCTTGTATTGGATTTACAGGCTCAGTAACAAGAATCTGATGTCTTTCCGCATATACTGGAATATCTA
>JAQSYB010000132.1 GCA_029256365.1 Clostridia bacterium | reverse complement strand
CATTACGAGTGGTTTTGAGTATGAAACGATCTGGGGCCTTGGCGCTGACGCAGGCATCAAGGATTTAGATGACATTGCATATATCGACCGTGCAATGGACGATTTAGGTATAGATAGTATAGAAACTGCTGTTGCTATCGCGACTGCTATGGAGGGCGGACTGTTGCCTTGGGGTGACGGTAAAGCTGTGTTGGAGGCTGTTAACCAAATTTACGTTCCTACGCCTTTAGGGCGAATACTTGCTAGCGGTACATCTGTCGTAGGTAAGGCTTGCGGTTTGTTCAGAGTACCTGTTGTAAAAGATCAGGGTATCCCTGCTTACGACTGTATCTCAGGTAACATATTAAAAGTAGGCGCTAATATAGATCCACTTAAGAAAGACGGCCAAATCGAATATGCCCGTGCTATGCAAATCGGAACAGCAGCAGTTGACAGTACCGGTATGTGTCTATTTGTTTATTTCGGCATAGCTGACAATCCGGGTGGATACCAAGCGTTGATCGACATGATCAATGCTCAATATGGTATAGCCTTGACTGCGGTTGATGTTGACAAACTGGGTGAATCCGTTCTTAAGGTTGAGCGTGCCTTCAACAAAGCAGCCGGTTTTACCAACTCACACGATCGTCTGCCTGAATTCTTCGAATATGAGCCATGTCCTCCTCACAATGTGGTTTGGGACTTTACTCCTGAAGAAATCGACGAAGTCTTCAATTTTTAATTAGATCTCCGCTTTTAGCCATCTTGGCTTCATGGAGGTACAATATCCTCATTTAAAAAAGCCGGACCTAGGTCCGGCTCCAAATTTTTCCTTACTATAAAAGAATTGTTGAGCACCATATTCACAAGATAGTTAGCATATTCAGAGGGGGGTAAATTTGCATGTCGGAACAAAGCAGAAAAACGATTGAGGTCAGAGGCTTTCTTCATTTGGATGCGGTTTTTCGAAAGAAAGGGACCATCCCCTTAATCATGGGGCTTGAGGACCCAATTGCAGGTATTGAGCTGGCATCGAAACTGGAGATTCCTTTGGATGAAATTGAAGTCATTTTTGTAAACGGTTTTGTCCAGGAATTAGATTATATGATTCATCCGGGCGACCGGATAGCTTTTTTACCACCAGGCTGTCCCGGACCATATAGGATAGCGTTGGGATTCTATGGAAAAAACAAAAATAACGAAGCGAACTTTAAAATAAAAAAGGCTTCTAGTGAAGAACTTTAACGACTAAGGAAGCCTTTTATGAAATGCATGGCCAGAAAGTTTGTTTAAGGTAGATTTATACTTTCCTATGCATTATAAAGAAAAATGAGTAGTTGTTCCTTAGCATCTAGGAGGAGATAAGATGAGAAAAGAGCTTAAGGCCTTGGGACCTGGGCTTTTCACAGCTGGTGAATGTGTTCGAATTTCCAAAGATGGTTATATGAAGCTGCCTGTATCCATGGAAGTGGAGCAAGAAGCTATATTTATTTCCACAGAGGGTGGTTACCGGTTAATCCCGCTGCTACCGGATATAAAAAGAATATATATCGAAGTCACTACAAAATGTAATTTTGCCTGTATAACTTGTATTCGCAGTTCCTGGCAGGATAGTCTGACACACATGGACTGGGAGACTTTTGATAGCATATTGAGAAACCTCAAAGAGCTGCCGAACCTGGAGTCGGTTCACTTTGGCGGTTTTGGTGAGCCCATGATGCACCCAAGGATTTTTGACATGCTGAGGGCAGTGAAGGGACTCGGGCTCAAGGTAGAAATGATTACCAACGGTTCTTATCTACATGAAGAAAATATTCAAGAGTTGATCGATTTGAAATTGGATGTTCTCTTTACTTCCTTAGATAGTCCTGAGGAAGAGGAGTATAATGAAATACGTCAAGGTGCCGACTTTCAGAATGTTTCTCAAAATGTTGCAAATTTGCAGGCTATGAAACAGGAACAAAAGACCAGAAAACCGGAACTAGGGATTGAGTTTGTAGCCATGAAAAAGAATTATGCCAGACTGCCGAAGCTGATCCAATTGGCTCATGAGCTCAATGCTAGTCAGATCATTATAAGCAATCTGCTGCCTTACCACGAATCTATGAAGGATGAAATTGTTTACGACATAGATGATACAGGGTGCATGTTTGGAAAAGACTCTTTGAAGACTACTATTTGGGCGCAGATGTCCAATATGAAGTTAAGGACGGAACGCAGCTGTAAGTTTGTGAAGGATAAATCCATATGCATCAACTATCAGGGTGACGTCAGTCCCTGCTACGCCTTGATGCATTCCTACGAGTGCTATATCTATGGTAGGAAAAAGCAAATGTACCCCTGCTACATGGGCAATGTAAATGAAAAGAAGCTTCAGGAGATCTGGATGGATTCTGGGTATGTCAATTTCAGAAGGACTGTCAATGAAAACCTTTTCCCTTCCTGTACGGACTGTAAATCCAGGGATGGATGCAGCTATACTGACAGCAATGAAATGGATTGCTGGGGCAACAGCCCCTCCTGTGCAGAGTGTCTCTGGGCTAGACGTATTATCGCTTGCCCATAGGCAATATTATTAAGTGAATCAACCATATAATGATAAGAGGTGATTAGGTGCAGATAAAAGTAAAGCTTTTTGCGACGCTTAGAAAAAATCGCGAGAAAGAGATGATGATGGATCTAGTGCAAGGAGCGACTCCGAAGGATATCCTTGAACGCCTAAATATTCGGGAAGAGGAAGCGACAATAATAATGATCAACGGAAGAGGTGCAATTCCTGATCAAGTTTTAGAGGATAATGATACGGTGTCAATTTTCCCGCCAGTAGGAGGCGGCTAAACAAGTTTGCAATCTTAAACAGATAGAGGGTTGAGTAGAAATACAAAATTCCCGCTATCTGTTTTTTGTATTGCAATGGAGTAAGTTTTTTTACAGCTGTTCTATTTCAGAACGACCTTCTATATCGTATTTTTCCAGTTTTCGATAAAGTGTGTTTCTACCAACTCCTAGAATTTTAGCTGCAGCTGTAACGTTGCCATGAGATTTATTTAAAACAGTGATAATATGCTGCTTTTCCACTTGCTCCAAGCTTAAACTAATGTTTGCTTCAGCAGAATGGTTAATTTTTATTTTTTTTCCAAGAAAGTTTGGTTGGACTGATTCTGTGTTTACTATTAACTCTATAACATTTTCCAACTCTCTGATA
The DNA here is from genome assembly GCA_029256365.1 of Clostridia bacterium. GTDB lineage: Bacteria > Bacillota > Clostridia > Lutisporales > Lutisporaceae > GWB2-37-7. Next base: position 2,914 of record JAQSYB010000132.1, on the reverse strand, counting down.
TTACCCTGCCATTCATGATCTTTTAAATAGTCCAAGTATTCCGGTGAGATAGCTACTCTTCTTTTATTCAACCTTTTGGAGGTTTTTTCCATGTAGTAGTCAAAAAGTAAAGGGATATCATCGGCTCTCTCTCTTAGTGGTGGTAGATATATAGGAAGAACGTTTAATCGATAATAAAGATCTTTTCTAAAATTACCTTCAGCTACTTCTTTTTTTAAATCCTTGTTGGTAGCGGCAATAATTCTGACGTTGACGGGTATCTGCCTATGACTTCCTATTCTGGTTATTACCCCTTCTTCTATTACTCTAAGAAGCTTGATTTGCATGTCAATTGGCATCTCTCCGATTTCGTCGAGAAAAATTGTACCTTCATCTGCAAGCTCAAATTTACCGGCATTGCCACCTTTTTTTGCACCGGTAAAAGCTCCTTCTTCATAGCCAAATAGCTCGGATTCAATAAGAGTTCTAGGTATAGCACCACAATTTACCGCTATAAAGGGTTCTTCCTTTCTTATACTGAAATTATGAATAGATTGAGCAAAAACCTCTTTGCCGGTGCCGCTTTCACCACTAATTAAAATAGTGGAGCTGCTATCGGCAATTTTCTTTGCGTATTCAATCGTTTTTAGGAACTCCTCATTTCTCCCAATTATTTTGTCAAAGGTATATATTGCTTGACCGCTGAGTATTTTACCTACCAGCTTTCTGCTTTTTTTGAGTTCATAAAATATATGAATAATCTCTATTATTTCTTTTTCAGAATTATATATGGGATAGGCTGTAAGAGTAAACTGGATTTTATTTGCTTTTACTTTTACGTTTACATCCTTGTCTACAAAGCTTTCTCTTGCAGCAAGCTTATCTACAACTTCATTCCAGTGCTCAATTAAACTCCATACTTTCATGTTTTTTATTTCATATTCACTATAACCAAACATTTTCACCACTTGCTTGTTTATAGAGGTAATATTTCCTGATAGATCCGAGGTCAAAATACCCGAGGAAACGGAATCAAATATGCTTTCTATGTGCTTCTTTGATATTGTCAAAATTGAATTTATGTTATTTACCTCTAGCATACGTTCAATTGCATTTGCAGCAGCTACCACCATACCTAGGGTATGAGGATGAACGTTTTGGCTATAGCCTGTTAAGTCAATAATACCAATTATATTTCCATTGGTATCCTTTATTGGTGCAGCTGAGCAGGTCCATTTGTGATAGGCTTTAATAAAATGCTCTTGGCCAGAGATCTGTACGGGAGTATTTTCGGTTATAACCATGCTCATTGCATTGGTACCAATGCTATCCTCATCCATATAAGCGCCAGGGATCATTTTGAATCTATGTGCTTCTGATAGGATCTTTTCATCACCTGTGACGCTGAGAATACAGCCTTCTGCATCATTCAATATTACAAAAAAGTCAGAGCCTCTGACAAAGTTATATAAATGCTCCAAAAAAGGTGCTGCCGTCTTTATGAGTTCCTTGTTTTGTACAAGCTTTTGGATTAATGCTTCACCTTCTAACAATCTGGTGCTAAAAATATTCTCTGGTTTGACCCCTTTATTGATACATCTTACATGGGATGCCTCAATATGCTTTTTCATCTATATTCACCATCCTCTTGAGACAACTGTTTCAATCTTAAAAATATATATTCTTTATATGTACAAATAATCCTTTAAAGTGTAAACCATGTAAATGAGAATTTCACAAATAAACCTATAAAACCTATTGACAAAGTATGTTATGCGCCTTATAATTAATAACATAGTAAACAGATAGGAATAGTTAAAAGCCATCTGTTGCAAAATTTATAGCGCGATATGCACGAATTAAAATGGAGGAAGCAAAATGAAAAAAAGAATTCTACTTGTCACAGCAATTATTACAATTATGGCACTGGTATTTACAGGCTGCAGTGCAGCAAAGCAAACAGCTATTGAGCCAGCTGCTGAAGTCAAAGAGGAGAACCTGTTAGAAAAGATAAAAGCAGAAGGTGTAATCAAGGTAGGAACAGAGGGCACATATGCACCTTTTACCTTTCATGACAAAGACGGCAAGCTAACAGGCTTTGATGTTGAAATTGTTGAAGAAGTGGCCAAAAGACTTGGAGTAAAGGCAGAGTTTATAGAAACAAAATGGGACGGTATGTTTGCAGGTCTTGATGCAAAAAGATTCGACGCAGTAGCGAATCAAGTTACCATAAGACCTGATAGAATTGAAAAATATGATTTTTCTGATGCATACATCGTATCAAAGGCAGTACTTGTTGTTCATGGTGAAAACAATGAAATAAAAAGTTTTGCAGATTTAAAAGGCAAGAAGTCAGGACAATCCCTTACAAGCAACCTTGCGGATATAGCAAGATCCTACGAAGCTGAACTTGTTCAGGTTGATGGCTTCAATCAAGCTTTGGACTTAATTACGTCAAAAAGAATTGATGCAACAATTAATGACAGCTTATCCTTCTTAGATTATAAGACACAGAGACCGGATGCTCCTGTGAAAATTGCAGCTGAGCTGGATACAAAGGATGAGAGTGGAATTCTATTCAATAAAGGCAACCAAGAACTGGTTGACGCAGTAAATAAGGCTTTGGCTGATATGAAGGCTGATGGAAAATACTTAGAGATTTCACAAAAGTGGTTTGGGGAAGACGTTTCAAAATAAATTTTGAGAGTGGTGATTATGAATGGATGAAAGAATGGTAAGAGTAGTTGGAATTCTCATAGACTCCTTCTTCCCTCTTTTAAAGGCAGGCGTGATGTTTACAGTACCTCTTACCATCATCTCATTCATCTTGGGAATGATTGTAGCTTTTGCTGTAGCAGTCATAAGAGTCTCAAATATAAGATTTCTAAATAAGATTGTAAAGTTTTATGTATGGATCATAAGAGGTACACCGCTG
>JAQSYB010000131.1 GCA_029256365.1 Clostridia bacterium | reverse complement strand
GGACAATGCCTTGTGCTCTAAGCCCACCCTTTTTATTGCGTTTTCGGCACTTTCTTTTAATTGATTTGCTGGGATGTTTAAAAATCTCATACCCAGCATGACATTTTCCATAGCCGTTCTTCCCTTTATCAGTCTAAATTCTTGAAAAACAGGGCCAATCGCCCTCCTAAGACCTCTTATCCCATTCTCTTTACCGATCGCGATTGGCTGTCCCAACACCATCAAGGTTCCTTCTGTTGGGTATTCCACTCCCATTAAGAGCTTTAATAAGCTGGTTTTACCCGAACCGCTTGGTCCTGTAATAAAAATCACCTCACCAGGTACAACCTGAAGGGTTATATCCTTCAACCCAATGGTTCCATCAGAATATTTTAAAGAAATTCCTTTTGCTTCAATCATGTCAGACACTTCCTTTTCCCTTACTAAAATAGACTGGGCTTAATATTCAATTCTATATAGCCCTCCCTCAGCTTTATTGATTGCAATGTATTTTTACCCAACAGCGGCTTTAAATCCAGTGTTAATTCCCCTTCATTCAGTAGTTCTTCTATATAGCCAGGTTCTAAAGGCATTCCATAGAAACTGCCTTTTTCCGCCTGGAAACTTAGTGTATTAACCTCATTTATTACAAAGCTCCCAAAGAGAATCAACTTCTTATTCGGTATGCCAATTTCGATTTCATCGTTGTGAAATGTAAAAACCATCTCCGAAAGGCTTGGTTGCTTTGAAATCATATTATTAAAGGTTTTTTCCTCCATGGTGCCTTTTACGTTAAATAAGGAGATGGATAGTTTTAGCGCATCCCTGGACAGACTGCCATCTGTTATGATGCTGGAAAACTCCTTCCCTGCCTGCTGCAATAGAGGCTTTAGCTCAGCTATCATTTTTTCTAAGCTTTTTAAATATTCCTGATAAAGCAAACTCTGATCTTTAAGAGATGCCAAGTAAGTTTCTTTTTCTTCTTTTAACTTAAGCTTCTCTGCCAGGGCTTCCTTTGAATGCTCCTGCCTTTCTTTTATCATTACAAGTGTTTCTGCCAATTTTACTTTTTTTGAAGACAAACTCACTTTACGTTCATCCAATTGTTCTAGCAGCTTGCCTGTGTTGCGTGTTAAATCTCTAAGAGTATTTAGCCTTCTTAGCAAGGTTGATAGGTTGTCCGAGTCCATAATGATTTCAAGGTAAGAGCCCGGACCCATTTTCTGATAAATCTTTAAAAATCTTTTTAGGGCTTCCTGTTTCTTTCCATAGTCTTCTTCTTCAATTGCAATTAAGCTTTCAAGAACTGCAAGCTCCGTTCTTGCGGCTTCTAACTCACCTGAGGCTTTTTTTTCTTCATTCTCCAACACCTGAATCTCTTGGGTCAGGGTGAATAAGCTCTGAAGAATCTGCTTTTCCTCCTCAGAAATATCCAACAGCCCTTCTTGATTTGGAGAAGGTGGTTCCACTTGCTCAGCAACAATACTTGTGCAAAAAAGCGCCAAAACCAAAGAGATGGTTAAACCAAAAACCAAAATAGCTTTTATTTTTTTTGATATACTCATGAATTTCACCACTTTCTTGTACTCATCTCAAAATAATCATAAACATTTCATTCTAATTTTACCAAAGTTTTTGTAGAACCAACATCTTTTTATGTGCACAAAAAATTCTTACATTATAATGTCTCTATTCATAGTTCCTTTGTAATCATTTTGTGATTGTAAAACGTGTCATTCTGAACGCAGTGAAGAATCTTAAGATCCTTCAGTCGTCGCTGCTTCAGGATGACAGCATAAATATTACTTCTATCAACACAATTTCTTAACAGTGCCTATGAAAAACAAATATTTTCATCAGGCATGCTACATTCTACATGAATTTTTATTTTTCTGGTTATAATGTATTTGAAGTAACTAATTTTAATAAATTGGGAGGAATTTAAATGAAAATTAGAGTATTATTATTAACCTTTGTCCTATTGATTTCTTTATTAGCAGGCTGTACACAGCCAGCGCCAGCACCAACTCCTGAACCAACGACACCACCAACTACGACTCCTGAGCCAACGACACCACCAGAAACTACTCCAGATGTAACAACCACAGCTTCAATAGTAGATAACGAGGCTGCTTTTGAAAAAGCGATGAGCAACACTGGCACATGGATTATATGTGCACTTAAGGACTTCAGCTTTGATAAAGCATTGGTACTAGACGGCGAATTCAAGAACGGCAAAAAAGATGAAGCAGGCAAAGACATCATTCAACGTAAAATTGCTTTATATGAACAAGATGAGGATAGAAAAGTAACAGCCAGATATACTTTGACTGCACCAAAGCTAACCATAAATAGTTTAAATGCTAGAATACAAAGCGGAACCTTTAAAGGCGATCTTTATGTTTCAGCTGATAACTTCGAGTTGGTTGATGCTACAGTAGAAGGAAATGTATATTTTACTACAGATACTGCTAAATCAACATTCAAAATGGATGAAAAAAGTAAAGTAACAGGCAAACAAGAAGTAAAGAAATAATATAAACAAAAAAAGATCAGCTAACAAGCTTGTTAGCTGATCTTTTTTGTTTTATGAAAAATCATTTTTAAAAACCTTCTCTTTGAATATAAACAATTTGATTATTGGTATATAATTATATTAACTATTCAATTTTTATTGGCAAAGGAGCAATGACGCATGAAAAAAGTATTGAACACTGCCATCATTGGCTATGGAATGGCAGGAAGTGTTTTTCACTGTCCTATTATATCAAGCCTGGATGGCTTTCAACTAAATATGATATATACTCGAAATGAAGATTGCATCCAAAGGATTAAGAAGCTTTATCCCGGCACAAAGCCCGTTTCCGATGTCAAAGAAATACTTTCCGATGAGACAATTGATCTTGTTGTTATCGCTTCACCTAATACCTATCACTTTTCCCTTGCCAAAGAGGCAATATTGGCAGGCAAGCACATTGTCATAGATAAGCCTTTTACAGTTCATTCAACCGAAGCTGAGGAGCTCATAAGCTTGGCACAGAAACACAGTAGGATGATGTCAGTATTCCAAAATCGAAGATGGGACAGCGATTTTAGAACAGTAAAGCAAGTAATTGGCAGTGGTATTCTTGGAAATCTGGTAGAATGCGAAATCCATATGGACAGGTATCGCAATGTGATTAAAGACAGGGCATGGCGAGCTGATTTTACACTACGACAATCTAAAAGTGACCTTAAAATCTGGCATGTTGGTTAGGGCTGATCTACCGCATTTCATATTGCTAGGAGAAAATGGGTCCTTTATAAAATATGGCGTTGATATTCAAGAGGAAGACTTGAAAGCAGGGCTTTCTCCTCTTACAAAAGCGAAGTGGGGCGAAGAGCCAGAGGCACTTTATGGCACCTTCCACACGACCACAAAAGGTTTGGAGATAACTGGCAAGGTGAAAAGCGAAACAGGAGATTACAGAGCATACTATACCAACATCTATGATGTCATTGTAAATAATGAAGCATTAATCGTCACCCCTGAGCAAGCCAAAAATACCATCAAAATCATTGAATATGCAATGGAAAGCAATGAAAAAAAACGTACAATTCCTATTTCTCTATAGTGAATCTCTAATTCATGCCTAGAAAGGGTTGGATAAATGAATAAGCTTCCTTATATTTATATTATAATTGCCGCTTCCCTGTGGGGGATAATAGGTTTATTTATCAATAAGCTTTATCAATATGGACTTGAACCGCTGCAGATCGTTACGATTAGAGCCATATGTGCCGCTTTCATGCTGGTACTATACCTTTTTATTACAAACAAAACTCTTCTTAGAATCAAATTAGCCCATATGAAATATTTTATTGGCACAGGCATCGTTAGCTTCGCCTTTTTTAACTGGTGTTTGTTTGTAGCAATAAAAACTACTTCCTTGTCCGTTGCTACTATTTTAATGTATACAGCACCTGCTTTTGTAACAATTTTCTCAACAATACTATTCAAGGAAAAACTGAATTCCACAAAGCTTATTTCACTGGCCTTGACCTTTATTGGCTGTATACTTGTAACTGGATTTTTACAAGGCTCACAACATAGGGTCTCCACCATCGGAATTCTAGCAGGTCTTGGCGCAGGCTTGGGCTATGCCCTGTATAGCATCTTTGGAAAGTATGCACTAGAGAAGTACGATCCTATGACAATACCTGCATATACATTCATCGTTGCAGCCATAGGTCTAATTCCCTTGACAGATTTTAATAAAATGATGATTTCATTTTCCAATATCAATGTACTATTCTACGCCCTTGCCTTGGGTTTGTTTTCAACTGTGTTGCCATTTATCTTTTATACCAAGGGTTTATCGAAGCTGGAATCAAGCAAAGCTTCACTAATTGCAACTTTGGAACCTGTTGTTGCATCAATCATAGGCTTTCTGGTTTTTAAGGAAGCAATTACCTTATCCAAAATAGTTGGCATACTTTTGGTAATAACCGCTATTATCATCATTCGAGAAAAGGCACCTGCAGAAGTGCAGCAAAATAACAATGAAATTGCAAAAGAAAACCCGATGTAGGCATAGCTGCATCGGGTTTTGTCTATATGTTCTAAAATCTTCCTGAGGCGCCTCCACCCCCTGATCGACCTCCGCCGCCAGAGTGTCCGCCACCACCACCGCCGCCTCGTCTACCTGAAGCAGCAGCCATTCTAAGAATCATGAATGTAACACGCCCACCTGTCAGCATAAAATCTAACACAATTAGTATTAACACAATAATTCCAAGAATCAGTGATAAAATTGGGTGTTCGCTGAAAAAGTTGTTTTCTGCATTTGTTCCTTGTCTAGATTCCTCTATATCAGGATACTGAACCGCTTCTCCATCTCCACTGACAATGGTGCATATATCTGCGTAAATTGTCTTTACTGCTTCATCCAACCCTACTTCTTGGTTAAGCAGTGAAAACTTTTCTAGAAGCTTATAGCTCTCTATATCCGTCAATACACCTTCATAGCCATAGCCTACTTCAATTCTTGACTCTCTTTCCTGCATGCTTAATATAAAAAGAATACCCTTGTCCTCAGTGCCTATTTTCCACTTATTGAAAAGAGCATTGGAATATTCCTCTATGGTAAAGTCTCCCAAGGTATCTATAGTAACAAAAACTACCTGGCCACCCTGAGTTGATTGAAAGGTGTTTTCTCCAAGATTTACAATGTCACTGCCAGTATTCGAGTCCAAAACCTTGGCAAAGTCATTGAAATAAAACGCAGATGTTGGATTTGGTATTTTGGGTTCTTCTGCCTGTACTGCAAGTATGCCAAAGCTCATTGTAAACAAAAGCATAATAGCAACAAATGCTGTAATCAACCTTAATTGTTTCATTTACATGCCCCCTATTTCCGAAACACTACTATAGATAAACAACTCTAAAATGATGATTTTAGAGTTGCTATCCAAATGTCCTAGCTTCTAATTATTAAAATTTACTTCTGGAGCCTTTTCTGCACCAGCTTCTGCTTCGATGTATGGAAATGCTTCATATCCCAAAATACCAGCTGTTATATTTGTTGGAAACACTTTTACCTTTTTGTTAAATATCAATACATCATCATTGTAAAATTTCCTAGCTACAGCAATTCTATTCTCTGTACCTTCAAGCTCAATTCTTAAATCACGGAACCCTTCATTTTGCTGCAATTGTGGATAATTCTCTGTGATTGCCAAAAGTCTTCCCAATACGGAAGAAACTTCAGCATTTGCATCGATCTTTTCCTGTACATTTGCTGCTCCTGCAAGCTTAGATCTTGCTTCAGCAATCTGTGTAAAGATTTCCTGCTCTTTTATTGCTTGAGCCTTTACTGTTTCCACAATATTAGGTATCAAATCAGCTCTTCTTTGGTATTGTATTTCAACATCACCCCAGGAAGCATTTACTTCTTCACTTAAGTTAACAAGATTTCTCTGTACCCCTACTACATAAATAGCCAACAAAACAACTATACCAATTATTACGATTAAAGATTTATTTTTCACTTTTCTACCTCACCTTTATAATATTTTATTGTTCTGAATTTGAAACGGTACCATGTGCCATTCATTAATATAGAATATATCACATATTATATTACTTTGAAAGTCTGATGGAAGTCTGATATTTGCAGATATAAAATAATCTAGTTGAATTTGATAGAACGGGTTATTCTATCTTTTTCAGCATAGCCCTAGGTCACTGTATCTAGGTTTTACGCATAAATCACGAATTATTACACTATATTTTATTTTTCTATAAGGCGAATAGAACAAATTGAACTCAGTTTTTTAAAAAACCGAGTTCATATCAACCTTATCTCACTCCTATTTTGCACTGGATAGTGCATTTTCTATTGCTTTTAATATTACCTTGCTGCTATAGGTTGCGCCTGAGACCATATCTACTCCCAATCCTTGAGCCTCTATCACCATATTTGTTATTCCCTCTGCCTTTGAGCCCTGTCCATTGCTGTGCTTCACCAATTCTATATTGGTAATTCTATGATTGTTTACTGTCACCTCAACTTCAACAGCTATTGGAAATACTCTGTAGCTGCCAGCATAAGTCCCATTTTTCAGCGTCAGCATATCTACTTCCGATATTGACATTTCTTTCAATTGCAAAAGACCATTCTCTATATAAACCTTCGCTCCGTATGTGGCAGCTAATATTCCTAATATTACTACAAATATGATGGTTATTGCTTTTCTTCTCATGGAATTCCCCCTTAAATCACCCTTGATATGATAGCAATCCGCTTATCTCATCAATTATTTCTTTTATCATCTTCCCGCGGCGAAGGTTGGACCAATTAACAATCCCAGTCCCATCGATATTAGCTCCTTTTGACTGGCATATGTTTTTCATTTGTTCCATGGCGCGATTTCCGCCCATGGCTGGAAACGGGAAGAACTGAGTGGTATAACAGAAAATCTTTTTTTCTTTTAAGCTCCTTGTCTGAGATAGATAAGCTGACATTACAGCGGAAAGAGAAAATCCCCTTACAGGAGCACCAAAAATCAGTACATCGTAGGAACTTATTTCGGGTATTCCCCTAAGCTGTACTTTGCTTGGCTCCATCTGACCATCATCCACTGCTGTTACCCTTTGTATATTTACAGAGTGGCCCTCAGATATCAATTTATCCTGCAGCTTCTCTGCTACAGAAAGTGTGTTTCCAGTTTGTGAATGAATAATAATACCTATTTTCATAGTTGTAAACTCCTTTCTTTTATATGGGTTTCTTTACTCCCTAATCTAATTAGCTTACGAGCAACCATGATATTCCAAGCAACAGCCAGAAGCCCTCCAGGCATAGCAAGAATCATGATCAGATTGTTTGATTTTGATACAAAGGTTATAAATACAGTATAGGTCATTAACAATATAAATCCCAATATCCCAATATATGCAGTTAACTTGCTAAAGATTTTCCCTTTTAGCATCACAAAAGCTAAGGTAATACTAGCCATGGTTGACAAGAAAAAGCCTATAAACACCCCCGGGCTGCCGTGTTCCCCTCTAGCAAGCATTGCTTCTCCGGCTGCGGCTATCAGCAGCTTCTGCGCGTCTGTACCTGCTGCAGCATATTTACTGCTTAAAGATAGCATAGGCAAAGCTGTATTATTCGTAATAAATACCAATGTACCAACAATAAAGAGGATCATGGCAATCAACCCATACCCTTTTCTAGCTTCTTTATGAACTGCATAAAGTGCACAATACATTGGTATCGTAACAATTGAAATAATAATATTCAACAGATCCAAATTTCGAAGTCCCAGCAGCCAATTAGACTGAAATTGTGCAAACCAATCTATTGCTGTTTCCGGAACAGTTGAAGCACTCCACCCCGGTAGAAAAGTCAGGGTGATATCCAGCATCGTTCCCATTATTGCTATTATGGCAGCCAACCCGCCAAGCTTGTAAAGAATCCTCCAGCTTGAGTCATTGTCTTCTGTAATCATTCTTTGATTTCCCTGAGTCATTTTTCTCCTCCTATTCTATTCGCTTGCAGTCTGCAATGGCATTACAAGCATTTACTTTCTTATTAGTAAATAATCTATAATCTGCTCTAAATCTTTGTAAACCTTCTCTTCCGTTAGACTCCCATCATATGAAAAGCATATGGCGATCATACCATGCATGGAATAAATCAATATTTTAGACAATACTTCGATATCCTGCTCTGCAATCGTCCCATCCAGTACAAAGCCCTTAAAGGTAGCTTTCCATATCTCTTCAAAATTAGGTTCCTGGATATCATCTGTACACTTATTTGTTTTTCTTAACTGATGGAAATAGAAAAATTTAAAAACATTGGGGTTTTCAAAATAATATGCAATATAGGTTCTAAGAAGTTTCTTTATACCATCCAAATCATAAAGAGGTTCATTGATCTTTTGATGCATATACACAGCTATATCGCCAATTAGTAAGCTTCTCACATCCACCAGCAGTTCATTTAGATCTTCAAAATAATTGTAAATTGTTGCATAGGAGTATCCTGCTTTATCTGCTACTTTTCTAACAGAAACATTTTCAACGCCTTCTTTTACAATTAATTCTTTTGCTGCTTCTAAAAAATACATTTTATTTCTCTGTTTCTGTATATCCTTTTTATTATTTAAACCATTTTCATTCTTCATAATGTCCTTCTTTCTACAGCATATTGAAATTTCATTAACAGTGTTACAAATCGTTAACAGTGTTAATTATATTCCTTATTTTTCTAAAATTCAATACCCCCTAGGGATTTTTTTTAATATTTATATAAAAAAATAAGGTTTTTTTCTTCCATTGATAGTCCTTAGCCAGGAAGTAAAAAAGAGAAAGGCTAGCAATCATAAATGTTGCTACCCTTTCTCTTTCTTATCTTATAGATTAACTTTTCTTGTATCTCTTATACAAATAATAAACTAGCTGTGCCAACAGCCCTAATATCAATCCGCTGACTGTAAATATGAGCAATGATA
>JAQSYB010000130.1 GCA_029256365.1 Clostridia bacterium | reverse complement strand
TGAAAGATATAGAAATAGCTGTTGTAAGCAGCGGTGAGCTGATCATAACAGATGTTCAGTCGGCATTGGATTTTATTGCAACAGTAAACTATGAAACAGGAGTCTATCGCATCGTAATAAATAAATCAGCAATAATTGAAGAGTTCTTCGATTTGAAAACAAAGCTTGCAGGGGATGTATTGCAGAAATTTGTGAACTATAATACTAAAATTGCAATTGTAGGAGATTTTTCAGTCTACTCCAGCAAGAGCTTAAAGGATTTCATCTATGAGAGCAACAAGGGCAAGAATATATTCTTTGTAGCAAGCGAAGAGGATGGGATTGAAAAACTAAGTACTGTTTAATGATATAGCAGCGATTACATGAATTAGAACTGCCATGCTAGAAATGATTAGCGTGGCAGTTTTTTCTGTAAAGAACAATTTAGAAGTTTTTATTATCTTTTATATTGAGTATTTCATGAGTAAAATTAAATCATAGATTACATGATAATATAAGGAGGGAATATGACAGAGTATCAGTTTATAAAAGACTATAAGAACATCAATGAATATCGGTTATCCTTTAACAGTCTGGCAAATAGGACCTTTGGCATTGACTTTGAGACCTGGTACCAGCAGGGGTTTTGGAATGATGATTACATTTGCTATAGCTACATAAAGGATAATGAAGTCATTTCCAATGCTTCGCTTAGTACCATGACATTAATGATAAATGGGAAAGCGCAAAAGGCCATTCAGATTGGAACAGTTATGACTGCCCCTGACTATAGAAGGCAGGGGTTAGCCTATCAGCTGATGAAAAGGATACTAGCAGATTATGATCAAGCCTATGAACTGTTTTTTCTAGCAGCTGATGATGAGGCAAAGGCTCTTTATCAAAAATGTGGCTTTGAGCCAATTGATGAAAACCAATATATCATTGACTTAGCGAGTTACCAAAGAATAAAAGAACCACTTAAGCCTATAGAGATATCACCAAATAAGATGCTTGAAGTGAAAAGACAATCACTGCCTCTATCAAACACTTTATCTGCCCGAGGGGATGAGCATGTATTCATGTTCTACTTTACCTTAGGCTACAGGGAATTCATCTATCAACTGCAACCAGATGTATTTGCTGTTTTTGAGATTGACGGAGAGGATTTGCATCTATATGACATTCTTTCACCAAAGAAGGTAAATCAGCAAGAAATAATAGAACAAATTATTCCGAAGGATGTTCATAGGGTGTTCTGCCATTTTACGCCAGACCAACTCATTAAAGGCCTACAGGTCTCTCTGGATACATCTGGTGGCTGGATGATTCGAACAGCTTCCAATGACATATACCCAAAGCTGGCACGATTCCCTAAGATTTCTCAAACTTAAAATGTGGTATGATATACCTAGCTTACAAACATGAAAAAGGGGGAAGTAAAATGAATTTAAATGCATTTCATGGGCTAGAAGCTGAGAATATCTATTTTAAACCCCTGGACACAAAGGATGTTCAAGAGATACACAGCTATGCTTCTGATGAGGATGTTTCGCGTTTTATTGGTTGGCCATTAATGAAAACTGTAGAGGAAACCTATCATTATATTGAAGAAATGTTGAAGCGTGAAGCAGCAGGCACACACTTATATGCGTCTATCATTCTTAAATCAACCCAAGAAATAATCGGAACAGCGATGATTTTTAATTTTGATCATGAAGCAAGACATGCAGAAATTGGCTATGTTTTTCATAGTGGTTATTGGGGTAAGGGCTATGGCACAGAAACCGTTACATTAATGAATGATTTTGCCTTTGAATCACTTAAGCTGCACAAGGTGCATGCTCGAATAGTGGATGCAAATATCGGCTCTATAAGGGTCATAGAAAAGAATGGGTTTGTGCTGGAGGGCAGACTAAGAGACTACTATTTTATAGAGGGTTCATATTATGATTTGAATCTATATGGGAAATTCCAACCACAATGAAGTCAAGTCAAATAATAAAAGCCACGCATCTGAATGCGTGGCTTTATATTATAGCCATTTGCGAAGCAAATCCAGGCAAAAGGTGAAGGGCTCGATGCCCAGAGCCTTTTATTTATGAATGACAGCTTTCTCTGTACTTATAGTTACTCAATGCTATTGATATCTAGCTCTTGATAACCGTCATAGTTAAAAATCTTGCAGTAATACTCAAGGGTAAGCTTATTTACTTCATCAAAATCTACTTTGCTTCCCGTAAGCTTTTCAACAGAAGTAACCTCTTTGCCGGTTATTCCACAGGGTACAATCAATTGAAAATGCTCTAAGTTTGTATTTACATTAAATGCAAAGCCGTGCATGGTAATGCCACGCTTAACTGCCAAGCCAATAGCGGTGATTTTCCTATTTTTTATCCAGACCCCTGTGAACTCCGGATACCTTCCAGCTTCTATATCATATTTATCCTTTAAAAGTTGAATGAAGATTTCTTCAAGATTGTTTACAAAGTCTCGAATGCCCATTCCTAAATTCTTAAGGTTAATGATGGGATAGCCAACGATCTGTCCATCTCCATGATAAGTCACATCGCCGCCTCTGTTTGTTCTTACAACATCAATACCCATAGAATTTAAATATTCTTCCGAAGCTACGACATTTGCAGCATCTCCACCTCGCCCAATCGTTATAACTGGCGGATGCTCCACTAATATCAGGGTATCATCTATTTCTCCCTTTTGACGCTTTTCCAGAACTTTAAATTGAATTTCCACAGCTTTTTCATAATTACACTTTCCTAAAAAAATCACATTCAATTTCATTTCGCTTTTCTCCTTAGCAATATATAAAATAATGATATCCTAATCATTTGCATGCAGATGTATTAATATTACAATAGTCACAGCTGTGTGGCTTTTTCTAGATTAACGTATAAAATTAGTACCCACTCTTTTTTCTTTTTCTGGCAGTGCAACTCCTGCATCTTTGCCAGCTTGTATGCTTTTTAATAGCCATGCCATATTCCTACCCAATGTTCTCATGGTCTGCATTCCCTCTAAGTCCTGAGCAACTTCTTCAGGAGTATTTCCATGTACCATATTCCAATACTGAGAAGAAACAATAGGCATACTTGAAATAGTAAAATATTTATTTAATTGATCAAAGGCTGCAGTAGAGCCACCTCGGCGGCAGCTTACAATTGCAGCACCCGGCTTATACTGAAAGCCAGCTCCAGCATAAAAAAATCTATCTAAAAAAGATGTTATTTGGCCAGATGCACCTGCATAGTGCACTGGAGATCCAAATATAAAACCATCAACCTCTTTTGCCTTTTCCAAAGCAATATTTACGGTATCATCATCAAATACACATTTGTTTGGGTTATCCTTACAACCTCCGCAAGCCATGCAGCCACGTATAGGCTTGTTTCCAACATGAAAGATTTCTGTTTCAATATTTTCTTTTTCCAATTCCTTTGCTATTTCACATAAGGCAGTATAAGTACATCCTTGAATCTTAGGACTTCCATTAATAAGTAATACTTTCATTTTGCCACCTCGCATTCATCTTATATTTATTATAATTTTATATTTTTAATATGTAAATAAAGGAATGGATTATATTATTTCTATCAATTGGCAGAATGGGCATTCTAAAACTATATTGACATGGTGCATTGATAGATTTATAATAAGTTTAGTAATTTACTAATTTACTAATTTACTAAAAAGCATTACTTAAATAGAATTTCGGAGGTAGAAAGATGAAAATACCAACTACTTTAAAACATAAACCAGTTATCGTTTCTGAGAACTATGAGAACATTGATGGCCGAAAGGCGTACAATACAGATGCGAAGGGGCTCTCTTTGGGGCTTGCGCAGTGGAATGACAGGGGAAAGCTAGATATTTCGGCGAAGGTATGGCGCTATACTGGAGAAAAGTGGTCTAGACAATCAGAAGAGCTGCCAATGCATCGCGTTCTTGACCTTGCAATTTTGATTTGCAGAAGCAGCTTGCATTTTCAAGATGCATATCGATTGCCAAAGCTATATGATCCTGAAAAAACAATGATTGATCGTATTGGTATGCAAGGGGATGCCATGACTGTATCCGTTTGTACAGAAAATCCTATGATTGATGAGGATATTAAGCTGTTTTCACAAGCCCTTAGTGAGGATGGAGAGATGATGGGAGAAAGACTACGCATATTGTCTCGTCTATTAAAAGAAATGGGGTATTAGAAGTATTAGGAAGGAAGAAAATCATGGAAAAGAAAAGTCGAAAAGAGCTTCTGCAGGAATACAAGGAGCTCAAGACCTACATGGGTGTAATTAAGATAACAAACACGAATAGCGGCAAGATTTATATAGATTCTATGCCGAATTTAAAAAATAAATGGTTCACCATAAAGATGCAGCTAGACATGGGAAGGTTTGCAAATTTGCAGCTGCAAAAGGATTGGAAGGAGCTTGGACCGGAAGCCTTCACCTATGAGGTGCTTGAGGAAAAAGAAGTAGATGAAGCTGCTGACAAGCGCTGGGAGCTTAAGCAAATGGAAAAGCAGTGGTTGGAAAAATTGCAGCCCTATGGAGAAAAAGGATACAATAAGACTCCTAATCCCGTGCGTTAACAAAATATAATTATGTTGGCGGTACCTTTGTAAGCAAGGCGCTGATGGAGCATTTGTCAATATTGGTATGCTATGGTAGTATAGAAGAATATAAGGGATGCCTTATATTCTTTTTTTGCATACTAAAAATGAAAAATAACGAATGGAGGAAATGAAACCATGGATAAGCTGCCAAATTGCCCAAAATGCAATTCAGAATATACTTATGAAGATGGACATCTGTTTATTTGCCCTGAATGTGCTCATGAGTGGACCTTGGAGTCAGGAAATGAAAACAGTGAGGACGAAGTGACTTTCAAAGATGCAAATGGAAATGTTTTAAGCAATGGTGATACGGTAATGATAATCAAGGACCTTAAGGTAAAAGGAAGCTCATCAGACTTAAAGCAAGGTACAAAGGTAAAGAACATACGTCTGGTTGATGGGGATCATAATATTGATTGTAAAATTGATGGTTTTGGTGCGATGAAATTAAAATCAGAATTTGTGAAAAAGGTATAGAACTGATTCAAAGTGTTGGGACATATACCAGAACTTAATAAAGTGAAATTGACGAAATAAACCCACGAAGCATGCTTACGTGGGTTTTATGCATAGTTAAATGTGTGATAAAATGAAGCTAAAAGCAATACCTTATAATGCTATTAGATTGGTATTGATAGGAGGTCGCAGCTTGAACAGACGTGATATCGGATTGGGTTTGATTGTAGTAATCCTTTGGGGCTTAAACTTTAATGCCATCAAGCTTGGGTTGGGTAATATGCCGCCCCTTTTATTGGCGACAATTCGCTTTATAGTGGTATGCTTACCAGCTATATTCTTTTTGCAACGACCGCCTATAGCTTGGCGTTGGCTTATCGCTTTGGGGTTGACTCTAAATGTAGGACAGTTTGCATTTCTTTTTCTGGGGATGAAAATGGGCATGCCCGCGGGGTTGTCTTCTTTGATCCATCAATCTCAGGCATTTTTTACACTATTGATTGCGGTCATATTTATAGGAGAACGTCTGCATTGGAATAATATTCTTGGGATTATGATAGCGGCAGGGGGCATGTTGGTGATTGCCCTGCAGCAAGGAAGCAGTATGACGGGTATTGGCTTTGGGGCTACATTAATTGGAGCCGCAAGCTGGGGTGCAGGAAATGTGATTATGCGGCGAGCTACTCAAGGAGTTCCGCCATTTTCTATGTTGTCGTTGGTGGTTTGGGCAGGAGCTGTAGCAATTTTGCCATTGGGTCTCTTATC
>JAQSYB010000002.1 GCA_029256365.1 Clostridia bacterium | reverse complement strand
TTCATGCCGATAAAGGTTCCTCTGCAGTTTGGATCATTGTGAGGTGTTCTTTCACCCATTAAATATGGCAAATAGAATACATGATCATCTATAGTAGCTTCTGCTGCCTCAGCCAACATGCCGTCAAAGTCCTCTGATTGATTTACTTCTTCAACCCACCACTTCAATGATGCCGCTGCAGCTAGGGTTACGCCCATTAGATGGAACTTTCCATTTGCATGACAAAAGGAATGCAGGCTGTTTTTTTCATCAACAAAAAATTGACTTGTTGATGCAAAGACAACACCGGAGGTCCCTAGAGACAAGGAGCAGGTTTCAGGCTTCACAACGCCGCCGCCAACTGCTGCAACAGCTTGGTCTCCGCCGCCGATTACAACCTTTACCATGTCGTTTAGGCCCAATTCCTTTGCTACATCCGGTTTTATTGTACCGATTTCCTCATAGGATTCATACAGCTTCGGCAGCTGATCTTCTGTTATTCCTAATAGCTCTAGCATTGGCTTAGACCAGGCTCTATTTTTTACATCTAAGTATAGGGTGCCGGATGCATCAGACATGTCTGTGGCAAATACACCGGATATTTTATATGCAATATAATCCTTTGGAAGCATGATTTTATTTACTTTTGCAAAGTTCTCCGGCTCATTTTCTTTCAGCCATAGTACCTTAGGAGCCGTAAAGCCAGTAAGAGCCAAATTCCCTGTCCACTCAGATATGCGTTTTTGTCCAATTTCCTCATTGAGGTATCTGCACTCTTTTTCTGTTCTTTGATCATTCCAAAGAATTGCAGGTCTGATGACTTGATCGTTTTTATCCAGTGCAACCATCCCGTGCATCTGCCCGCTGAAGCTCAAAGCTTTTACTTCATCTTTATCAAGACCTTCTAAAAGCTCCTTCATTCCAACAAGCGTTTGCTTCCACCAGTCCTCAGGATTTTGTTCTGACCAAAGGGGCTTTGGAAAGTACAACGGATACTCTTTGCCAACTGATTTTACTACATTGCCTTTTTCATCTACAGCAATGAGCTTTACCGAAGTTGTCCCTATATCAATCCCTATAAAATACATAGCTATCCTTCCTTCGCAAAATCATTATTTTATCTTTATTACAGCCTTTACAACGTCCTTCGCATTGTTTACTACGAAATCGAAGGCTTCCTCTGTATCTTCAAAATCATACTCATGACTTACAATATCCTTTACATTGATGGCACCGCTTGCAATTGCGTTAATTGCTACTGGATAAAGATTTCTGTAACGGAAAATTGTCTTTA
The DNA here is from genome assembly GCA_029256365.1 of Clostridia bacterium. Classification (GTDB taxonomy): domain Bacteria; phylum Bacillota; class Clostridia; order Lutisporales; family Lutisporaceae; genus GWB2-37-7. The sequence continues at coordinate 37,391 of JAQSYB010000002.1, read as the reverse complement.
CTACGCCTTCCTTGCCCATTAGCTTCATAAAGTTAAATTCCACTTCATCCTTTGGTGTCATACCAACAAGTACAATTGTACCGCCGATTTTAAGGACATCTACAGTCTGCTTAACAGTTACAACTGCTGCAGCAGTGTCAATTACCACATGAGCACCTTTTCCTTCTGTAATCTCATGGATTGTTTTTACCACATCAGACTCCATTGGATTAATAACATGGGTAGCACCTAGCTTTATAGCAGTCTCAAGTCGATTCTTCAAAACGTCTACCAATATAATCTTAGAAGCACCCTTCGCTTTGCTTGCAAGCAATGTTACCAAGCCTATGCAGCCTGATCCATATATTACAACTGTGTCTCCAAGCTTTACCCCGCCTATGTCCGTTGCGTGGAGTCCAACAGCAAGGGGCTCAACAAGTGCACCCTCTACATTTGAAACGTTTTCTGGCAGCTTGAAGCACATGTCCTCTGGATGTGATACATAATTTGTGAATACCCCGTGATAAGGTGGTGTAGCAAAAAATTCTACATCAGGACAAAGATTATAGCGTCCTGTCTTGCAAAACTCGCATTTGCCGCAGGTTTTGCCTGGTTCTAAGGCAACACGGTCACCAATCTTTAAGTTCTTCACACTGCTGCCAACTTCAACAACCTCACCAGCACATTCATGTCCTAGTATAAAATCGCCCTCTACTACAAAGTCGCCAATTCTTCCATGTTGGAAATAGTGAACATCAGAACCACAGATTCCAACTGCTTCAATTTTTACAAGTACTTCATTTTCCTTTATAACCGGCACCGGAACATCTTTCCATATCATTTGATTGGTTCCGTGCATAAAAATCGCTTTGTTATTCATATTGATTGCCCTCCATATTATTCATTTTTTTATATTTCAAGACCAGGGAAGTCCATTATAATACTTTTTTTAAGATTACTTATACTGCATTTTTTACATTAACCGATAATACAAATTTAGGTACGCGAATTTTTCATTCGCGTACCAATGTTTTACTTATAGATTGTAATATATTACTTTATTGCGCCAGCCTTCTTGTGCATTTCAATGTACTGATCAACATTGTCCTTTGTGATCAATGGACAATCGATATCCATGTTGATTTCTGTTTCTGCACCAGTTGCAAGCTTATTCGCTGTGTCTAGGATTGATGTAGCAAGATCGTATGCACTTTGTAAGCTTGTTGAAGTCATTAATCCTTCTTTGATTAAAAGTGCTGCTTCTGCTGTTCCGTCAACACCATATGCAAGGATACCCTTGAACTTTGGATTGTCCTTAACAACTTCTATTGCACCAGCAGCCATGTTATCATTCATAGCTATGATTGCATCAATTTTGTCATTTGCTTGTACCCAAGTTTCCATATAGTTCATTGCTTCGTCTTTGTTCCAGTTTGCAATTTCTTCTCCAACGATCTTTACATCAGGACGCTTTTCGAAGAACTCTTTCTTCCAACTTTCACGTCTTGCGTCAGCATGGAAGTTTCCTGGAGGGCCCATCAATACTACTACGTTCGCATTTTGAGGGATTTGTGTAACTGCTAAGTCTGCATTAACCTTTGCTTGCATGTATGGATCTGCGTCAACGGAGGATGAACCTTCGATACCGCTGATACGTGCATTTGTTGTAATAACCTTGATACCTGCAGCAACTGCTTTCTCAACGTAAGGTCTTTGTGCTTCACCATTGTTCGGTTGAACGATGATTACATCATACTTGTTTGTGATTGCATTTTCGATTAATGAGTTTTCAGTATCGTCTGATGCTTGACCATCAAATACATCTAACTTAATGTTGTCGTACTTTGCTGCTTCTTCAATAACGGCATTTGCCATCCATGCTGCAAAGGAGTCTGCTTGTGCTCTTGCAATGTATGCAACCTTGTATACTGTCTTCTCCTCTGTTGGTGCTGGTGCTGGTGTTGCTTCAGGTGCAGGCTGGCTGCAACCAGTAAACAATGCTGCCATTAATGAAACGATAAGAGTAATTACTAAAATCTTCTTCAATTTACTTCCCCCTTAAATTTTTGATTTATCTAAATAGATTGCTCTATTATAGACTATTTTGCTTCAATGCTTGCAAGCTTGGGTTTTCTTTTCTTTGTTTTTGCCCATATGTCATAAATAACAGCAAGGGCAATGATTGCACCACGTACAATCTGCTGGAGGTAAGAATTCACACCTACCAGTACCATAATGTTGTCTAAAAATCCTACGATGAACGCACCGGCTAAGGTGCCTGATGCCGTTCCAATTCCGCCTGTAAAGCTCGTTCCGCCAATGACGGCAGCCGTAAGTGCTTTGAATTCATAACCGATTGCACCGTTGGGCATTCCCCCATTGATACGGGACATGAATAGCACACCGGCGATACCAACGAATATACCGTTGATGATGAAAGCGCGCATCTTTATCTTATCGACGTTAATACCTGATGCATTTGCAGCTTCTTCATTGCCGCCAATTGCATATACAGATCTTCCAAATACTGTATGCTTCAGGATATACCACGTAATGATCAATAATCCAATCATAAAGATAATTGGTGCTGGCATTCCGAAGATTCTTCCTTGGCCAAATACTGTATAACCACCAATTTGGTAGATATTTTGTCCATTTGTATACATCAGTGCAGCACCACGAGCCATTGTCATCATCGCAAGGGTTGCAATAAATGGTGGTGCTTTAAACTTTGTAACCATTAGTCCATTTAATATGTTGCACAGTACTCCAACTATGATTGCTACTGCAAATGCTATGGTCAATGATCCAGTCATTTTATAAACTGATACCGATAGCACACCAGCCAAAGCTAGTACAGAAGCAGATGATAAATCCAGCATTCCACAGATAATCAAAATGGTTTGGCCAAAAGCCAGAATTGTACCAACTGAAATCTGTGTCGATATGTTCTTTAAGTTTTCTGCTGACACAAAGTTCTCATTTGCCATCCAGCTAATGATAAAAAGTGCAAGCAATACCATGTAGATACTGTATTTACTTTTTAGATTAGTCCACAATTTGTCCTTATTCACTGCGTTCATATTATTTTCTCCCCCTATTGAGTGATCGTTGCAGTTGCATATGCCATGATTTTCTCTTGGGTGAATTCGTCTCTTGTCAACATTCCTGTCACTTCACCTTTTGCCATGACATAGATCTTGTCACACATCATGATTAGTTCTGGTAATTCAGAAGAAACCATGATTACTGCCTTTCCTTGTTTGGCTAGCATTGTCATAAGCTTATATATTTCATGCTTCGCCCCTACATCAATCCCGCGAGTAGGTTCATCTAAAATTAATATATCTGGATTCGTTGCCATCCATTTGGCCAATATCACCTTTTGTTGATTGCCTCCACTTAGTGATTCAATGGAGGTTTCATAGGATGGTGTCTTTACATTCATTTTCTTGCATAAGTCTTCAACAACTTGATTTTCTTCCTCTGCGTGCAGTCTTCCCTTATAGATGAATTTTTTCAAGCTGGACAGGGAAACATTTTCTCTTACACTTCTTACCGGAATGATTCCAAATCGTCTTCTATCTTCCGAGAGCATAACCATCTTATGCCCTATGCTGTCCCTAACGTTTTTGATATGAACCTTTTTTCCTCTAATCGTTACTTCTCCGCCTTGATATTCATCCAGTCCAAACAACCCACGCATAACCTCTGTTCTACCAGCACCCATAAGTCCTGCAAAACCGATTATTTCACCTTGGCTGACTTCAAAGCTAACATTTTTAAATTTGCCCGCACTTGTTAGTCCTTTTACCTGCAGTGCTTGCTCACCGATGGCAATGTCTTCCTTCTGGAAAACACTTTCTAGTTTTCTACCAACCATCTGTGTAATCACGGTTTCCATGTCGTAATCTGCTATGGGCCTTGAATCCACAACACAGCCGTCTCTAAATACAGTTATTTCATCTGCAATTCGAAATATTTCATCCATTTTGTGTGATATATATATGATGCATGCCCCACGCTCTTTCAGTTCGATGATTTTCTTAAAAAGAACCTCAACTTCCTTCTGAGTAATCGCTGATGTTGGTTCATCCATAATGATAATATCTGAGTTATATGAAATGGCTTTTAAAATCTCCAGCATTTGTATATCTGAAACAGTTAGATCCTTGAGTTTTGTCTCAGGCGAATAGCTGAGATTCTCCTTCTCCAACAATTGCAGCGTACGCTTTCTTATTTCCTTCCAATCAACCTGGCCAAATTTGTCCCTAGGCCAATTGCCTACAAAAAGGCTTTCTTCAATGGTCATTTCAGGCATATAGTTCAGCTCTTGAAATATCATAGATATACCATGACTTCTAGCTTCAATAGGATTTTTAATATCTACAACCTTTTCATCGATTAGTACTTGACCTGCATCCTGCTTGTAAATCCCATTAATCACTTTCATTAGGGTAGATTTTCCAGCACCATTTTCTCCGCATAAAACATGAACTGTTCCCTTTTTTACTGCGAAATTTATCTTATCTAATGCCTTAACACCTGGAAAAAATTTTTCAATATTAGACACTCTTAATTTTATATCCAGATTCATAGCTTATAGATTCTCCTTTTATCAGTTTTTTGTTTGTGTACCTTGTTTCTGTTATCTCAATGATAGTTAATATCAGAAATAAATGAAATATTCTATATTATTTTACTAGAGTAAAATTTTGCTCTATGCGACAAAAGCTTAGGGCAAACCTCCTATTTTTGTACTATATTGCTATTGTTGTGCACTATATTAAGAATTCCGCAGAAAACAAAGGAACCTTCCTCTTAGGAAGGTTCCTTTGTTTTCACTTTTATCTTGGGTGACATACTTTCTTTATATTCCATTACAGTCATTCCAGTGATTCTTTTAAATACCTTGCTAAAATATTGTTGGTTTGAATATCCGACTTCTTCAAAGATTTCTTTTATCTTACCGTCGGATTCCAACAGCAATCTCTTTGCCTTTTCTATCCTAAGCTTGTTGATGTATAATGACATATTCTCACCGGTGGCCTTTTTAAAGGCATTGCACAGGTAATGCTTTGACAGATGAATATTCTGCGCTACATCATCCAAGGATATTTTTTCATCATAGTGGTAGTCAATATAATTCAGTGCTCTATTGATTAACAATTTTGAATTGGTATATCTCATTTGCTGTATAACACCTATGACTTTGCTTGTGAAATCAAGCAGCAAGTTCATAACACCCCTCAGATTCTCTGAAATTTGAATCTGTTGATGATATTGCTCATTGTTTTTAATCTGAACGTTGTTTTCTAAAAAAAGACCATAGCTGCTAAAAATATTTCCAATTAATTCTGAAATGAAAATTTTTACTATCATTGGGTTTACATTGTTATCCTCAAAATAACGGCCGACTTCACGGATGAGCTCCTTCATTCTTTCGAGACTTTCTTGTCCTATGGCTTCAATGAACTGCTTATTATATTCCTTTTCTAGGTGAAAGACCTTGGGCTCACCAAAGCTTATGCTGTGCATATCGGATATATAGAACGATTTCTCATTCTTATAGAATAATATCTGGGACTTCTCTATAAAAGTCTTATATACCCCTAAGGCATCTTGTAAATGATCAAATACATCTGTATATACAACATTCAAGGAGCAATCGAAATACTGCTTTACAGAATTCATTGCCGCAGCAAACATTTTTTTCAATTCTGTTTCATTCAGCATAGGAGATGATAAAAAGAATATATATCTCTTGGTCTGATGGCTGTATACATAGTCAAAGGTTCGTTCTGCAAATAGGTCCAGTAGAATATTACGTACAACGTGATTCCTTTGCTTCAACTGCCCTGAGTCCATATGCAATTCATCTAGGGTATCGTTTATAGCGATACTAGCAAATGCAAATCTTGTGTTGATCAACGGGAATTCAATGCCTGCACATCGTTCTGAGAGATTGGCATCAATATGAAAACCCGACTTAATCATATCAGTAAATATGGATCTCTTGATATCATTTCTACTTGTCAGCACCTTATCTTTCATATTTCTGGTCTTATTATCCAAATCCATCTTCTTTTTTATGGATCGCATAATTGCAACAAGTTCTTCGTCCTCAATTTCTGATTTTAAAATATAGTCATCTGCACCAATTTTTAATGCTCTTCTGGCATATGAAAACTCATCGTAGCATGTCAAAACCAATATTTTGGCGTGATGATTTTCTTTTCTTATTTCCTCTACCAACCAAAGTCCATCTTTTTTGGGCATTTTGATATCCGTGATAATCACATCAGGCATATGTTTTTTGTACTGATCAAAGCCTTGCTCTCCATTGGATGCTTCCGCAACAACCTTGAAGCCATTTGCTTCCCAATCGATTGTCGTTTTAAGTCCAACTCTGACCAGCAATTCATCGTCTACAATTAGAACCTTATACATAAAGCACCTCAATCTCCTTGAAAAATTAACCTCTACATCGGATTTATGGGTAAGGTTACGATTACAATCGTTCCAATTCCAAGTTCAGTCTCAATTTGCAATCCATACTCATTGCCACAATAAATCTTAATCCTTTGATTGACATTATTCAAACCCACCTTACTAAATCTAGCCTTATCTGTAGCATTTGTTAAGATATTCTTCAATACCGCTTCTTCAATGCCTGGTCCATCATCGCGAACCTCTATCATTAACCTATTTTCCCGTATATAGGCTTTTAGCTCAATATTTAACTCATGATGTTCATCTTCCATACCGTAAATAAAGGAATTCTCAACAATTGGCTGTAAAATCAATTTCGGCACTGATAGCTTCATGCAATTTTCATCTATTTGATAAACAATATTGATGGATTTACTAAAGCGCAGTTTTTGAATGACAATGTAATTCTTCACATAATCAATTTCTTCCTCTAGAGAAATCATATCTCTACCCAAATTTGTACTGATTCTAAGAAGCTTTACAAGTGCAGTTATGGCTTTGCTTATGCTGTTATTCCCTTGGATTTTTGCCATCCATTTGATAGTGTTTAATGTATTATAAAGAAAATGAGGATTGATTTGAGCATGAAGTGCTTCCAGCTCCACTTCCTTTTTCTCTTGCTCTTCTCTAACCAATTTATCAATCAGATTTTCCATCTCTGAAATCATATTGTTTAGGCTATGCCCCAGCTGCCCAACTTCATCATTGGACTGAATCTCCGTTCTTGCTTTTAGGTCTCCTTGTTCAACCCTTTTAATCACACTCATCATTCTCATCATAGGCTCAGTATACCGAATTGAGAAAAACAGCATATACAATATGATTACAAGCCCATATATAATGCCTCCAACGATAAAGTATTTCTGCATTCGATTAATCTCTTCATACAAATAATCTGTTGAGATTGTCTTGATCAGCTTCCAACCATTCACCTCAATTGTAGAGTATATTGCAACCTTACCTATACTGGTATTGTATTGAACATAGCTATGACCGAAACGATCAGCTAGTACCTCTTTTGCGTAGGGTTCCTCCTGGATTGTACTTCCAATTTTCGTTTTATCAGGATGACTGATAATGTAGCCTTGGCTGTCACATATAAACACCTCTGCATCTTCATGGTCAAGGAGTCCTGAATATGCTTGTTCTAACAATACCTCCTCCAAATCTATCATTAAAAAGCCATAATTCTCAAGTGTGTTAAAATCCACAATTTTTCGAGCAAGGGTGAAGTAATTTTTTTTAAATTTCCCTGATAGAATTTCTATTTCTTCCATATTTGTCGGCAGCCACAAAGGTTGTCCTGAAGACTCCCTCAGATTCTCGTTTAGACGCTGCATTCTACTTATTTTTTTTGCACCAACTGAGTAATAGGAGTAGGCATCCTCCAAAACCAAATCAATCACTTCAATATCGTCTCTTGACGTAATAAATCCTCTTAATACTCGATTAAAATCCTCAGTTTTAAAGGCTGCCTCTTTGTTTAACATTTCCAACAATTCATTATTCGAAATGATCACAGTAGAGAATTCTTGCACATCCTTTAATACAAAGTCCAATTTCTCCCCAGTTTCATATACCGATTGAATGGCTGATTCTGTATACTTATTCTTAATAATCTCTTTTACAGTACGGGAATAAGTAAATGAAATAACGATTATTGGAATCGCGATTAAAACGATTGCCAAAATGCCAAGCTTCACACGCAGCGAATTATATACTTTCGTTTTCACTTATTTACTCCTCCTAAACGCACAGCAAGGGTTACTATATGTTTTTGCTCAGGATGCAGAGCTGACGTAGAGCAAAAAATTACATATAGTTAGCCGGCTGTGTGTGTTCATTTTATTCATCTATTTTGATGCGTTCTAATTCGTCATATATCTTCTGACTTGTATCTATACTATCTAAATTATTTACAATCATATTGTGCAAATTACTGATAAGAACCTTTTCCACTTCATAGAAGTTAGAAAGCTTTGGCCGCAAATAAATATGATCTGTTTCCCATGCATTTAACACTGCCTTCATATGTTTTAATTGAAGATTCTCATCGGATTGGTTTATTTGATTCAAAATATAGGGGTCTTCATATGCCGATTTTCTAGTTGGCAGGCTTCCACCCTCTGGGTGCTTCAGTACTTTTAATTGCATATCCTTTGATGTTGCCCAAACGATATACAGCCATGCTGCCTGCTTCTCACTTTCCGTCGCATATTTATTAATACCAATACCTGAGCCGCCATAGATGTTCGCACTTCTTACATCCCCGTAGGGCAATATAGCATATCCTACATTGCCAGCTACCTTTGAATTCACTGGATCCTCAACATAGGTGTAATTTTCATCCCAATTTGCCATCATTGCAATGTCCCCATCGCGAAAAACTCTAGCCAAATCCGTCCAATTCCAATTCACACTTTGAGGCGCAGAAACACCTGCAATCTTTTTATACATATCTGCTGCTTGTATAAAATTCTCATCTAATACATGAATCTGCTCAAAGGTCTTTATTCCCAAGGTATTGACCTTTTCATCTAGAAAATAATCTCCCCCATAGGAAGCTAGTATATTTGAAAATTCACAGAATATGGAGTTATGCTGCTGTGCCATAAGCCCGCTGCCATATTCCACTTCATGATTGGGAACATTTTCATCAATCCACTTTGCGGCTTCATAATATCTCTCCCATGTGAATTCACTAGTACCCGGAGTCCAATCATAGCCTTTCTCCAAGTAAAAACGGTCTCTATATTTATCAAATATATCTTTCCTATAATATAAAATCATTGTTGTACTGTCAAAAGGAACAGTATAAACATCTTTATCATCCTCAAAATAGGAGCATACAGCAGTTTGATTTTCAAAAAAATCTTCTGGAAAACCTTTGATTTGTGGTAAATTTGCATTTTTATTATAAGGATTCAATATCTCTAAATACGGATAGAATCTATTTAGGGTTTGATAAGGATCTACATAAATCAGTTGATACTCTCCCGCCTGTCCTATAAAATCCAAGTTCACTTTTTGAACCAATGTGTCAAAATCAACGGATCGAATCTTCACATTAATCCCTGTTATTTCAGAAAACTCTTCACTTTCATGAGAAAGAATACTGGCATACAAATTATTCTCTACAATGAAATTTAATGTCATACCTTCAAATTGTTTGATATTATAATTATCTGGCAGCTGTAAGTTTTCAAAATTTGTTCCTTGCAGATTCGTGTTTTCCTTAGAAACAACACTCTCAGAAGGCATAGCTTCCTTTTCTATCGGCTTGTAGGAACAGGATGTAAGCATGGTACATGCTAAAATAAATACAATTATATTTTTAACCATCATTTCACCTGCTTTGTCTCGAAGTTATTCTTTATATCTCAATCATTGTATTATTCTTTAATATTACAATATTAACATAACTAAATTTAATTATAAAGATTCCTTTGGAATATTAGCTCACCTTTGCTGATGGTCTTCTATACTTAAACCATTGGAATAGTATACCTAAACTGATTGCAGTGATACCAATAATGTCAGTATACAAACCTGGGTCAATCAGTGCAAGTCCACCAAGCATGAATATTACTCTTAGGATTACATTTACTTTTCCTAAAATATATCCTTGCATTGCGATACCTATACCCAACATACCAATAAGGGATGTAATTGTTATTTGTACTATTTCAAGCCCAGTTGTATCGATAAGCAGCAACTGTGGATTGATTACAAACATATAAGGTATTAAGAATGCCGCTATCGCAAGCTTACTGGCATTAAAGGCCGTCTTTATCGGATCCGCCTTCGCAATTGCTGATCCCGCAAAGGCTGCAAGAGCAACAGGTGGTGTGATATCAGCTATGATACCAAAATAGAAAACAAACATATGGGCTGTCAATGGATTTACACCCAATTTTAATAGCGCTGGTGCTGCTATTGTGGATGTTATAATGTAGTTCGCTGTTGTTGGAGCACCCATACCAAGTATGATAGAAGATATCATTGTTAATGCTAGTGTTGGTAGTAAGTATCCTCCAGCCAATTCAACAAGTCCATTCCCCATCTTAAGACCTAATCCAGTAAGTGTTACAGTACCTACTATGATACCAGCACAAGCGCAGGCAATAGCAACACCCAATGCACCCTTAGCACCCATCTCAAGTGTTTCGAGCAATGTTCTAAAGTTCATTCTTGTTTCTCTTCTAAACATGCCAACAATTACTGCTGACAAAATTCCATAAAGAGCAGCCTTAATTGGTGTAGTACCGCTCATTAGCATATATACGATTACAAATATAGGTGTGATCAGATACCATCTCTCAGCTAAAACTCTTGCAAGCTTTGGAAGCTTTGATTCATCAAGACCTTTCATGCCAGTCTTTCTTGCTTCAAGATCAATCATGATCCATATGCCAGTAAAGTATAGCAATGCAGGTATGATAGCTGCCTTAGCAATTGAGCTGTATGGTATACCTATAAACTCAGCCATTAAGAATGCTGCTGCTCCCATGATAGGAGGCATGATCTGTCCACCAGTAGAAGCGGCTGCCTCAACGGCACCGGCAAATTCTGGCTTATATCCTAAGCTCTTCATTAGTGGTATTGTGAAGCTTCCTGTTCCTACAGTGTTTGCAACGGAGCTGCCTGATATTGTACCAGTCAACGCGCTGCTTAGTACAGCAACCTTTGCTGGACCACCTACAGCTTTTCCGGCAATGGCATTTGCAAGATCGATGAAAAACTTGCCTATACCAGTCTTATCCAAGAAGGCTCCAAATAATATAAATAAGAATATGAAGGTTGAGGAAACTGCGATTGGCGTTCCTAGTATACCTTCAGTTGTGAAATACATATGACTTGCTATTCTCTCTATGGAATAACCCCTGTGATTTAAAAATCCAGGTAAATATGGACCAATTTTAGCATAAAGCAAGAATGTACTTGCTATAATAACGATTGGCAATCCAACTACTCTTCTTGCTGCTTCTAGTACAAATAGAATGGCAAGTATCGCAACAAATATGTCGATTGGTGTTTGATCACCGGCTCTCATAATAAGTGCGTTGTAATTGAAGGTAATATAAAGTCCTACTAGTCCTGCGATAACAGCCAAACCAATATCCAGCCAGTGCATTTTATTCTTTGACATTTTCTTGCTGCCTGGGTACATTAAGTATGCCAAAACAAAGGCAAAGCTAAGGTGAATTGACCTTTGTAATTGAGCTGGCAATACACCAAAAACTGCAGTATATAATTGAAATAATGAAAACATAATTGCTAGTGATGTTACAATTTTAAGTGGAAAGCCAGAAAGCTTTCTAAAATTAGATTCTTTGTCATACTTGGCTATAATTTCATCTAAATCTAGCTCTTGAACCTGTTCTTTGAGAATCTTATTCTCGTCCATGAAATCCCTCCTCAATTTACTTCATTCTGAAAAGAATCTTCAGATGATATCTTTACAGTTACTTATTTTCTTAATTTATATTTTATTAATTCAAAGAGCGTCATTTTATCTATACTGAAAAATGCAGGATTCTGCGGTTCAATATACTGTGAAAGCTTCATGCTCTTATCTCCATAGCTTAGTGCGTGATCTGCATAGGTTCCCACTAAATAGGTAAAATCCTCAAGCTCCCTGTCTATATTTTCAATCTGAACAAGTCCGTCAACGATTGTTAACTTCTGTCCGCTTCCCGGATCATACTCAGGCATACCTGCCCCATATGAATAGAAAGTGGTTTTGTAAACTAAAAATTTATTTCCTTGTATCTTTATGAACTCATTGACTAGGGTACGATTTACTGAATGCTTGAAGCTTATTACAAACTCCTTCGCTTCTTCAATATCATCAACATAAACGATTTCTCCAGTTTTACCATGGGAAATCGTAAACTTGCTAAACATTGGTATATTCAAAATAATGATACATAATATAAGAAAACTTAGTATCGATGCATTCTTTTTCATAAATAAAGAAGCCGGACCGGATATTTCCAGCCCGGCAATCCTCCTAATTACTTAATTGCTCCAACTTCCTTATAGTACTTCTCAGCACCTGGGTGGAATGGAACTGATATACCTTGTACTGCATCTGTAAGATTTAACTCTTTGCCCTTTGCATGGCCTGTTGCCAATTCTGGTTGGTTTTCAAATAAAGCTTTTGTTAAATCATATACAACTTTTTCTGATACTTCTGCACCAACTATTAAAGTAGCCTTAACTGCTACAGTTTTAACATCTGTATCTTGTCCATTGTATGTTCCTGCAGGTATAGTAAATGCAGTAAAGAAAGGATACTTAGTTGTCAATTGAGTTACTACATCATCTGAAAGTGATACAAACTTAAGTTTTGATGTTGTAGCTGTATCTTGTATCGCTGCATTAGGGATACCTGACATAAATAGGAAACCATCAATGTGCTTGTCTTTTAAAGAATCTGCTGACTCAGAAAAAGATAGATAGTTTGCTGCGAAATCATCGTAAGTCATAGTTAAAACGTCAAGTATTTGTCTAGCATTTGCTTCAACACCGCTACCTGGAGCACCAACAGAGAATTTCTTCCCCTTGATGTCATTCATTGTAACGATTCCACTATCTTCAGATGCAACTATTTGTATTACCTCTGGATATAGTGTTGCGATAGCTCTAACATTTTCGATCTTGCCATCCTTAAAGGATTCTAAACCATTGTAAGCATAATCAGTCATATCATTTTGAACGATTGCTAATTCAGCTTCCTTCTTGCCTATAAGCTTAAGGTTCTCAACTGAAGCACCAGTTGATTGAGCAGTTACATTCATATCTGCTATCTTTGAGTTGAATATTTGCGCCATAGCGCCTCCAAATGGATAGTAAGTACCTGAAGTTCCACCAGTTGCTAATATAAGATTAGACTTTGGTGCCGCACAGCCTGTTAAAGCTACGGATAATATGAATACTAAGACTAAAGCTAGTACTATGTACTTTTTCATGAAAATCCCCTCCTCTAATTTGATATTTTAATTCTACAATCTTCGTAACACATAGTAACAGAAAGGAACGCAAATTAACATGTGTTGGTTTGAAAATTGAGAAAATTGACTTCTTTTTCCACTCATCATGCACCTTGCTCTAACATTACCAGCAATCTCTTAATAAAGGACTTTATATTGACTTTACCGCCATACTTAGCCTTGCCCCTTATAAAATCCATTTCCATTTTTATATCGCTATAATCAAATAAAGAGGAGCTATAAAGAATGAATTTGTCATTGCTGAAGTCTTCTATTCCCATAGCTGCAATATTTTTCATTGCTTTGCCAACTGTTCTTCTCATTCTCATCTCAATTGCCTTGAAATCACTGGTAGATGCTTTTCCCTCTGAAGAATACTTGCTTTGCAGCAGCTTTAACAACTCGCTGAGCTGCGTCTCCTCCAAGGATTCACCCAAGTCTGGATCATCATAAAGCATAGTGGAAATATTTATAATATCTCTGCTGCCTAAATCTCCCAATATGCCTAGGTCAGCCATCAGTTGATTTAATACCCTCTTGGCATTTCCTAGTTTTCTACCATTATTCCCTATGCTGCTTCTACCTAGGGTCAAAGCCGTAGATTCAATTGCTTCAAAGGTTTTCTTCATAGAAAGATATTCATTTACTTTCCTAACAACATTTACAACCTCAATGACATTAATAGGCTTGCTTATGAAAAATTCTATTCCATATTCGTAGGCTTTTGCTATCATATCCTTGTCGCTGACCTGAGAAAGCATAATAAACATACTCTTTACGTTGGAAGCCTTGATATTTTTAATTATGGAGATGCCATCCTGCTCAGGAAGCAGCAGATCTATCATCACAATATCAGGTTTATATCTTAATATTAGTTCCTCTCCTAGTAGTCCATTATCGGCTTCAGCATACAAATCACCAAGATTATACTGTTCAATTATCTTAGTAAGGACACTTCTAACACTTATATCATCATCAATTACAATAAAACTAGACATCGCAATCCTCCTTGCAAATTATTACACCTTCTGGAAGCTCAAGTCTAAACTCTGTCATACCTTCTACATCATTTACCAAGCGAACTCTTCCTTCTAAGTGCTCCGTCAATATCTTAATATGTGCCAGTCCTAGTCCAGTAGATACTTGTCCTGTCTCAGGATTAAACTTCGTAGTAAATCCCGGCTCAAAAATAAGACTTTGTTCCTTTTCATTGATACCTTTTCCATTGTCCTGAATGCGAAAAATCACCATATTATCTTGTATGAAACACCTTACATTAACGTAGGAATCATTTCTATAACATGCTTCAATCGCATTTTGTATCAAATTATTCAGTACAGACATTATGATAAAATACTCGCTGGTTTTGAAATCACGATCTATTTCAAACCTGAGTTTGATTTCTCTATTGATTACTTCTATATATCTTGTGAATACATCATTAATGGTCTCGAATATTTCACTCATTTTCATGGTCTTACTTATTTCACTTGTCGGCATAAGTTTTTCCATACTGATTACGATTCTATTATAGTCCTTTTTTATTTCATGTATGTCTATAGATAAATTCAGACTGTCTGCCATAATCCTGTTGAGATTTTCTTTAGACATGGTATCGTTTTCCTTCAGGGTATTGTATATGGAATAACTCTTAACCATTGCACCTTCAATATCCTGCATTGATTTTTTCAGAAAGAAAACTTCGGACTTAAGCTTTGCAGTAAGCAGAAGCAATTCCTTATACCTTTTCTGATGCTCTTCTTTTGTAATAAAAAGGCTGTAATATTTTATAATCCAAAACAATGCCAGTACTAGACTGCTCCGAATTACAGCCGCCAGCATAATCGTTGAGAAAATCTCGTCAAAAGATTTGCTATTGGATTGATTCCGAATCAAGAGCTCCAAAAAATTTGACATGATATCCGCAGTAGTAAGTATTGTAATGAAATAAATGGGCTTTTCAAAGAATCTTCTAAAGCTTGCTGCCTCTAATATAATACCATAGGAAATATAATACATCATAGCAGGTATATGCCTGTAAATTGCTGTATCAACTCTTACTTCATTGGCAAATAAGTCAAATCCCATTCTAATAAACAGTACAGAAACCCCTGTCACAATTGCGGTGGCAATGATGGGAACCGAATGAAAATACAGTAAGAGGAAAGAAAACATTACAACTCCAATTGTAATTCTAAAATCAGTACCAAAGGGATAAAAGTTTACCTGCCCCATCAGAGCAGTAAACAACCCTACCATCATAACCTCTTTTACTCTGTTCTTCAAAGAAACACCCCTAACCTATTTCAAATCATATTTCTATGAATTTATTTAACTTTTGTTTTCATTGTAATTATATCATAATATTGCAGCAGGAATATAATTGGATTGCTTGCAATAAAAAAAGAGGTACTATCCTGCTTGAATAGCACCTCTCAAAGCTTTTATTCCTTTATATCGACATAAGTAAGATCTGGGTCCGCTCCTACCATGGAACGTACATAGTTCACAAGCTTGTCGGATTGAACATATGCATTTGCACCCCAATACGCTGGTACAACAGTCATATCTTCAATTAGTATTTTTTCTGCTTCTAACATCTTCTGCTGTCTAACCTTCTCATCTGTTGCTGCCTTTGCTTCCTTTATCAGACTATCAAATTTTGGGTTGCTGTAATCAGAACGATTGAAGCCCCCGCCAGTTACCCATACATCCAAATATGTCATTGGATCATCATAATCTGGGAACCAATTTGCATAAGCCATCTCATAGTCTCTTTCATTCACGAGCTGCAGTCTTTGCTTTGATGGAACATTGATCAGCTCTAGTTTTACACCTAAATTGTTAAGAAGCATATCCTGCACTGCCTCACAGACTTTTCTAGCTGATGATGAATCCGCTCCTAAAAGCTTAATCGTAGGAAATTTATCTGCAGTGAGGTTAAGCTCTTTCAGTGCCAGTTCAAAGTATTCCTTCGCCTTGGCAGTATCAGCTTTCGCTGGAAGAACATCCATTGGATTCTCAGCGGCATACTTATCACTTAAACCCATAATATTGTTTGGTACATACCTTGATGCTGGCAATCCGCGCTTTACTACTGCCTTCATTAGTGATTCCCTGTCAATTGCATAGGACACAGCTTTTCTGAAGTTTGTGTTTGCAAGAATGTCACCGTTGCTCTTACTGCTGAAATTAAACTGAAGCCAGAAAAGTCCTCCATTTGGCATCAGCTTTGCCTTCCCATTCTGAATATACTGGTCCAGCATTTCCTCTGGAATTGCTGCTGTAACGATTTCACCTGTTTCATACATATTGATTGCAGTAGTTGCTTCCGTAACGATGGGCAGATCGATAATATCCATCTTTACCTTATCCTTATCCCAGAAATTGGGATTCTTAGCCAATACAACTGCTTCTTCATGCTTCCATTCCTTCACAATATATGGTCCATTAAATACCATTTTGTCAGGTTCTGAAGCATAAGCTTCTCCATGCTTTGTTACCATGTCTTCCCTTGCTGGCAGGAAGCACATAAAGCCTAATAGCCTTATGAAATAACCTGTTGGATTTTCCAGTGTAATTTCCAAGGTTTTTTCATCAACTACCTTGACACCAACCTGTGCTTTGTCAGTTATCTCGCCATTATAGAATTTTTCGGCATTTTTGATGTAGAATCCCATTACCTCTGCATAGCCAGCAGCTGTCTTAGGATCCAGCAATCTTATGATGGAATAATAGAAGTCTTGTGCAGTGACAGGAACGCCATCGCTCCATTTTGAGTCTCTAAGATGGAAGGTATATGTAAGTCCATCCGTTGAGATATCCCACTTCTCTGCAATACCCGGTATTACTTTTCCATCATATACACGTACCAAACCTTCCAGTACATGGCCACCAATCATGATGGAGTACAAATCTGTACCAATTTGTGGATCAATGTTTGGCGGTTCTGAGTCAATCGTCAGCCTCATTGATTTTTCTGTTGGCTCAGCAGGCAGGTTATCTCCTTGGGTTGGGACTTTAGCAGTACATGCTGACAGAAGAATACTCAGTGCCAAGAGCATAGCTAGGCAAATGGAAAATGTACTTTTTTTCATTAACGCTTCCCCCTTTATTTTGTTTATATGATGGCCTATAGCCAGTAGTGTAATTTAAAATCTTATAGATAAGATGTATTTGTTACCGAGCTAGCAAGTCTCCTTAGGACTGTAAACAGCTTGAAGGCTTGGATATAATCATCACACTGGTATGAGGTTGATCGATCTCCGCTCCTCACAACTCCAGGCACATAAGTGCACACCTCCGCCATGATGGCAGTGTTCCAATCAAATTCCATTTTTATTGGCGCCTTAGATTTATATAAGAAGCCATAGCTCTCTATGTTCTCAGTAACCTTTCTTGCTGCATCTCTTATCTTTGTCCTTACTTTATCAACGGGCTCACATAAGGCTGAATACCTGCCTATACTCTTTTTTACTGTTACCGTTTCAATGTTTGGAAAGGATATTCTAAGCTGTTCCATGGTTACATCATCCCCTGTTGCCAATAGCACAGGTACATTGAAATATCCTGCAACCTCCGCATTTATCTCGGTCTCCCCAACAGGTTTTCCATTTATTCTAAGCTCCCTTAGGGTAGTTGGACTATAGGTGTGATCCATGATGGCATTTGGTGTACCAAAACGTGCATGGTAGCCCAAGAACATCACACCATCATAGGTTTCATCCATTCCACCCATCATAGAAAGTGCTTTGTCGCTGCCGCAGCATAGTAGAAAATCTCCCTTTAGAAGCTCAATAGGAATATTTAGCATATTTCCATGGGAGTCGCCTATTACAGCAAGACCGCCCCCTAGGTTTATCCCTTCAATGATTGCATTGGCTTCCCCTGCCATTAGCCTCCTAGCTTCTTCGTAAAATACATTTTCGACAATCCCTACTTGCTCTGTACTAACGATACCTCCTATACCCTCTAAATCCACAGAAACATAAATCTTCTTCATAGCTAGACCTCCATTCCAAATATTGTACCGGTACCGGTCTGTATCTGATCAAGATCCTCTCTATACTCTTCACTTCCCTTATGAAAGCTGTTGATAAGGGTATAGCCCTCTCTGCCTGTTGCATGTACATATCGTCCTTCACCAATACAAACAGCCACATGCCCAGGGAAGAAAAATAAATCACCAGGCTTTGCCTCATCTCTAGCAATGGGCCTTAAGTATTCCCTCTGTTGATCTACGTCTCTCGGAATCAGCAAACCATTCAGCATATATGCCATGGAAGCCAATCCAGAGCAGTCAATGCCAAAATGACTTTTCCCTCCCCATCTATACTGTGTATCCAAATATTCCAAGCTCACTGCTACAATCCTTTTGCGCAGCTCCTCTTCATTGGTATTGGTATCTAAGGCTTCAGAGGAATGTGCAAAGCCGATCCGAATCCAGCCCCAGCTTCCATCTGCCAATCCAATCTTTTCCCACTTATCTTGAAAAATACCTGTATGCTTTACCAAGCAGCCCTTTGTTAAGGTTGCAGTCACTTTGCTTCCATACTTCGCTTCAGACATTACATCCACAATCAATCTTTGAATGGTATAATTCTCTTTTAGCCATTTTAGGGCTTCATTCTGATTCATGAGCAAATCATTTTTATGCATATAACCAAAGTAATCGTATTTCGTCTTTATCTTATACCAAGGATCTTCCTGCTTATCTAATATCTCCACCACCATACCATGGAGCACTTCATCCGCACGCTCACTGTTCAAATCTGGTGTCAGGTTTACCGCTGCTACACTTTTTAACACGATAGCTCTTTCCATTTTTTTCACCCCCCTACTTCAATCCAACTATTCCCAAACCATATTCTTCAGGTATTGCATGTCTGCTGCCTGTTACGATTACGCCTCCCTCTATGGGGTCTTCTGCCATCAAGTCCACTGCATCTAGATCTACTCTTGTTATATTCAGCTTTCCGCATGCTAGATGCGCTGCTGCTGTAATTCCTATTTTGCTCTCAATCATGCTTCCCAGCATACACTCTACTCCACAGCTTTCTGCCATGGCATTTATCTTGAGGGCATTGTGCAATCCTCCGCATTTCATAAGCTTAATGTTCAAAATATCAGCAGCTCTCAGCTTCAATATTCTGAATGCATCCTCAGGCATAAACAATGACTCATCCGCCATAATAGGAGTATCTACGTTGTCAGTAACATATTTCAAGCCTTCCATATCATGGGCTTTTACTGGCTGTTCTACAAGCTCAATATCCATTCCCATGTCCTCAAGAATTCTTATGGTGCGTACAGCTTCCTTTGCACTCCACCCTTGATTTGCATCAAGGCGCAGCTTGATATCCATCCCCACCGCTTCTCTAATGCTTTTTACTCTTAAAATATCCAGCTTGCTGTCTACCCCTACTTTTGTTTTCAGGGTAGTATAGCCCCTTTTAATATATTCAGATGCATCCCCAGCCATTTCCTCAGGTGAGTTTACACTTACAGTAATATCCGATTCAAGCTCTCTCCTTGCCCCTCCAAAAAGCTTATATAATGGCAGCTTAAAATGCTTTCCATATAAATCATATAAAGCCATATCTACGGCAGCCTTTGCACTGCTGTTGCGATAAATGGAACCATGGAGCCTATGCATAATAGGTTCAAATTCCTCTATATCCATTCCCCCTATTGCTGGACCGATAAAATCCACTATGGCACCACTTATTGAATCAATGGTATCACCAGTTATTGCAGCCGTGGGAGGAGCACTCCCAAAACCGACCTGACCATCGTCTGTATAAATTTTTACGATGATGCTTTCCGATACACTGGTCTGCCTAAGAGCTGTCTTAAATGGCTTTTTGAGAGGAGTGCTAAGCTCCATAATCTCAATATCTGTAATCTTCATTCTTGTCCTCCTAACCTATCTATTTGGTCAAATATTACTCTTGACAGTTGAGCGATATCATTTCTGCCAGAAATATTGTCCTTCAGCCTAGTGGCGAATATTCCCAGAACATAATCTGTTGCTGATGCAAAGACAATTCCTACATCGTGATTGACTCCCTCTAACTCACCAGGTTTATGAGCACATTTGATATACTCAGGCAGGTCTCGTATCATAAAATCCCTGCATACCACAGTGCTCATAATCTTCAACATCTCAGTACAAGCCGCCTTTGTTAGAATCTTACTCTTATATAGTTTTTCCATCACCATCAACATTTCTCTAGGTACCGTTAGATTTTGCCTGCCTTGCTTTGCAGCTTCAAAATCCATCATCTTTCTTTGAAGAATTGTACCCTCTAATCCCAAGGATCTGCTCATTTTGTTTATGTTTTCCATCCCTAGAATCTCAATCAGAATATTTGTAGCTGTGTTGTCACTGATCGTCATCATCAGAAGTATTAAATCTCTTATTGTGTAGTGGTCTGTGTTCATTGCTGTAATCAAGCTGAATTCTACTTTTTTTTCATTGCCAATAGAAATTCTATCATTCAAATCCAAGCTTCCAGCTAAAAAACATCTATAAGCTTCTATCATAATTGGTATTTTGATCGTACTAGCTGATGGAACTTGTCTGTCTGCATTCTTTTCAAATAACACCCTACCACTTTTCAAATCTTTTAGTATAATAGAAAAATCTCCCTCCATCGTCTCCAATACGCTTTTTATCACCTTTTCTATCATTCAACACCCACCTTTCGTTGTATCATTTCACTTGATTTTGCATCTTTACAGCATCGCTTACATATTAATTTGTTAAAATATTATTCTTCCTATTTACTACCAATTTGTTATAGTTTATTGTATAGTGTTGATATAATAAACTTGCTTATTGAGGAGGATGAATATGAATTATCCCGAGAATTCACTTTATATCGTTGGAAATTCAAAATCTCAGCTGAATAATCCAATTACTCAGCTCTATGGTCAGTTCTTTATCGGCTTCGTTGTAGAAATTGAAAGCAGTAAGATTATCGATGTAGAGTGCAATGCCATTATATCTTTGACAAACAAAATATTAAAAGATATCTTGATTGGCGAAAAAATAACCTCTGATTACGAAACCATTAAGAATCAAATTACCCAGCGCTATCTTGGCTCCTCGCAAAAAGCTATTTTGGTGGCTTTTAAGGATGCACAAAAGAAATACATCGACTTTAAAAGCGGTAAGCCTCTCGAGCTATAATCATCACTTTCTGATTGCTCTGCCTAGGTTATGATTTATAATTCTTCCATCCCTAACTGCTACTTTTCCATTTAGCAATACAAATTCTATTCCCTTTGGAGGCAGTGTAGGATTTTCAAAAGTAGCTTGATCTTCAAGCTTTTTCTCATCGAAGATTACGATATCTGCGTTGCATCCCACACTTAATTCTCCACCAGGTATACCAAAACGCTCAGCTGTTTGCCATGTCATTTTGCTTATGGCTTCATTCAGACTCATCAGCTTCCTCTTATTCACATACTCAGAAATAACTCTTGGAAATGTTCCAGCTGCACGGGGATGCCCTGCACCCTCAAACATAAAACCATCACTCCCAATCAGTACTCCGGGGTGGGCAATTGCCTTCTCAACATCTGATTCCTGCATGACATGCCCTATTGTTATGATATCGGGAGCTTCAGCCCTCAGCTTTTTAAAAAGCTCTTCATTACATCTGGTTCCCCTATAAGGTCCGTCAGCAATCTCTATTTTGTCATAGGAAGTGTGATATCGTTCTAAAAAGCCCTCGTCATAGGTTGTTTCTCCTATGGAGGTGCTAAAAGCAGAATAGGGATAACAATCTGCTGCTACATCAAGCCCCTTTGACTTGTTCAAATCAATGAAAGATAGAACTTCATCCATCTGACCATAACCACCCATACTTCCTATATGTGAAATCTGGACTGGTATTTTATATTCATCTGCAATCTCCATTAGTTCAACGATGGATGGCAGCACCATGTCTGCATCATCCCTAATATGTGCTGCGATTATTTTCCTGCTTTTCACAGCAGCCTGGGATATGATATGAAGCTCATTCTTGTCTATACCAGGTATATACCTTATTCCAAAAGATATGCCAATGCAGCCACAATTCAGCCAATTCTCAGCCTGCTTACTCATGATATAAATATCTGCAATATTTACAGGAAGATATTTATCAACTGCCTTTACTTTACGCCTCAAAGAATTATGAGGTACCAACAATGCAAGATGGATTGGCAAGCCCAAACGATCTGCTGCATCCAAGTAATCAATAGGGTCTTCGGGGCCTGAGCCGCAATTCCCCCCGATGCCTGTTGTAACTCCCATTTTCAGCATGGATTCAAATATCCCTGTGTCAATTCTGTCAGATGTCTTGTTATAATTCCCTTCATGCATATGAGCGTCTATGAAGCCTGGAGCTACTATCATCCCTGAAGCATCAATTGTTACCTCAGCAGACAGTGTTTTCTGTGTTATTTCTGTTATTTTTCCCTTGCGAATTCCTATATTTAACTTTGA
This sequence comes from Clostridia bacterium, assembly GCA_029256365.1. Lineage (GTDB taxonomy): Bacteria > Bacillota > Clostridia > Lutisporales > Lutisporaceae > GWB2-37-7. The sequence continues at coordinate 14,429 of JAQSYB010000002.1, read as the reverse complement.
ATGCATCTTGTTCTTTGGATCAATTACCAAGCCATTGTTTATCGCCAGCTCCACATCTATTCGCCCCCATCAAATCACAATACTTAAAACTTGAGGTATTCATATATTAAAGCAATTCATATCTTAATAAATCTTCATAGCTCTCTCTTCGAATCGTTACCTTGGCTTTTCCATCCTTGACCATAATCAGGGCTGGCCTCGTCATTCTATTGTAGTTGCTAGCCATGGAATAGTTATATGCCCCTGTTCCATATACAGCCAGTATATCTCCAGCCTCCATGACAGGAGCCTTCAAGTTCCGAATTAATATGTCCCCGGATTCGCAACACTTTCCAGCAATGGTCACGATTTCTGTCTTAGGCTCTTCTGCTTTATTTGCTACAAAAGCCCTATAAACAGCCTGATAAAGTGCGTGTCTCGGATTGTCTGTCATTCCACCATCAACACTTACATACTTGCGTACCCCTTTTATTTCTTTTATCGCTCCTACAGTATAAAGGGTTATCCCTGCCTCCGCTGCAATCCACCTTCCAGGTTCAATGATTATTCTCGGTCTGTTGATATCTTTGATGCTGCACTGCTCTTCTATCGTGCCCATGATTGCATCAATGAAATCTATGATATCAACATGCTTATTTTCTTCATAATCAAAAACACCAAAGCCTCCTCCCATATTCAGCTCTTCCACCACAATGCCAAATTCTTGTTTTATCCGCTGCAGCAAAGTGGTCATTACCTTCCCCGCTTCCACATATGCCTCAGTTCGATAAATTTGGGAGCCAATATGACAGTGAACACCTGCAAAATGGATATTCGGGCAATCCAAAGCTTTTTTAATCCCCTTCAATGCCATATCATCCTGAATTGAAAAGCCAAACTTCGAATCTACTTGCCCTGTAGAAATATATGCATGGGTATGACCAGCGACACCAGGCGTGATTCGAAGCAGAGCCTTCACCTTCTTGCCCTTTTCAAATGCTAGGGTTTGAAGCAAATCAATCTCATATTCATTGTCTATTACAAAACAGCCTATATTATGGTCTATTGCAAGCCTTATCTCATCTGGGGTCTTGTTGTTTCCATGAAAATAGATGTTTCCTGCAGGAAAGCCCCCATGAATCGCTGTATACAACTCTCCACCAGATACTACATCAATTCCCATGCCTTCTTCCTCAATGATTTTATAGAGTGCAAGACTGCTCATTGCCTTACTAGCATATAATGCTTGGGTATCAGTATATTTGTTTGTGAAATATTTCTGAATCCGTCTACATCTCTTTCGTATTTCACTTTCACTGACCACGTAAAGAGGTGTGCCATATTTATTTGCCAATTCAACAACATCGCAGCCCTCAAAAACAATATGCCCTTTGTCATTTATTGCTGTCAATTCTTTCGTATTCATAAGAACCTCTCTTCCTTGCATTTACAATATTTTTATACCCACGATACTGCTGGAGCATATTGATGTAGAAGCCAACAGGCAGCATGATGCCCTTCCCCGCATTCTTCCGTCTGTGGCTGCAGCAAATAACATACCTTCATTGCGTAAACGCACCTTGCCGCAAAGCCGCAGCCCGTAGGAGGTGCAAACAGGTCTGGTGGTGTACCGCTTATTGGTATCAGCTCTTCCTTGTTCTCCAGATCTAGTCTTGGCACAGATTTTAGCAAACCCACAGTGTAAGGATGCTTTGGGTTCTTAAATAGTTCCTCCACCTTACCTGACTCTACAACCTTACCTGCATACATCACCAATACTCTGTCAGCCATTCCTGCCACAACACCTAGGTCATGGGTTATCAGAATAATTGAAGTATCTATCTGCTTCTTAAGCTCCTTCATCAGATCAAGTATTTGAGCCTGTATGGTAACATCTAGAGCAGTAGTCGGTTCGTCTGCTATCAGCACCTTAGGATTACAGGCAAGGGCTATGGCAATCATGACCCGCTGCCTCATCCCGCCGCTAAACTCATGTGGGTATTGATTCACTCTTTTATCGGGATTTGGAATACCTACCATTCTAAGCATTTCAATCGACCTTGTGTGAGCTTGTTTTTTTGACAGTTTCTGATGTTGTATCAAGCCTTCTGCAATTTGTTTGCCTACCAGCATTGTAGGTGAAAGGGATGTCATGGGATCTTGAAAAATCATACCTATTTCTGACCCTCTTATGACTTCCATTTGTTTTTTTGTATAATTGGTGATATCCTTGCCATTAAATAATATGTTTCCTTTTTTGATTCTTCCTGGAGGCATTGGTATAAGCTTCATAATAGATTTAGCTGTTACACTTTTACCACAGCCAGATTCACCAACTATGGCGATTGCTTCCCCTTTGTCCAAATGAAAGGATACACCCCTTACAGCATGAACCTCTCCAGAGTATGTGTCGAAGGAAACATGCAGGTCATTTAATTCCAGTATTCGTTCTTTTCCCATTCAAAGCACCTCCCTATTTTCTTAATCTCGGATCCAATGCATCTCTCAACCCGTCACCGAGAAGGTTCAAGGAAAGCATCGTCAAGCTTATGAATATTGCAGGTATGATTAGTTCAAAAGGATAAACCTGTAATACCTTTGCTCCGGAGGATGCCAGTTGCCCCCAACTGGCCAGAGGTGGCTTTATACCTATACCGATGAAGCTTAAGAAAGCTTCATAAAAAATCGCTCCAGGTACCGCCATAGTTAAAGTAACAATGATCACACCAAGTGTATTTGGAATCAAATGCCGAAAGACCAATCGCATGGTGCCTGCGCCGAGTGTTTTGGCAGCCAAAACAAATTCCTGCTCCTTCATCTGGAGCACCTGCCCTCTAACCAGACGTGCCATTCTAAGCCAGCCAGTCAGTGCAAAAGCTATGATAATGGGCAAAATTCCTGCCCCAACAATCACCATAATTAGAATAATGAAAATTAAATCCGGCACAGAAATCAAAATGTCGATAAATCTCATAATAACCATATCAATTTTGCCGCCTAGATAACCTGATAAACCTCCAATGATTACCCCTATGCAGGTTTCAATTACCGCTGCTGCTAAGCCAATAAACAGCGATACTCTGGCACCCATCCAAACCCTTGCCCACAGGTCTCTACCAAGTCCATCCGTACCAAACCAATGACTCTTACTTGGAAGCTGATTGGTATAATCCAAATTGTTCGCATTATATGTAAACTCCGTCATATAAGGTCCAAAAATAGCCATGCACGAGAAGATAGAAAGCAGCACAAGACCTATCATTGCAACCTTATTCAGCTTTAACCTTCTCCAAGCATCCTGCCAGTATGTGATACTAGGCCTGCTAATTGCATCCTGAGAACCTTCATCGACACCTATATGTTCAAAAAGATCTCTGGTAACCTCAACCATACTATCCCCTCCTTACTTCGCAACCCTGATTCTTGGATCAACCAATCCATAAATGATATCTACAACAAAATTCATGAATACAACAAATGCACCAAAGAAAATAGTTAAACCCAATACAAGGGTATAATCAAGATTTTGAATTCCCAGTACGTAATGACGGCCAAGACCAGGAATCGCAAATATCTGCTCAATGACAAAGGTGCCTGTTACCACGGCTGCTACTATGGGTCCAAGCACAGTAACTACAGGCAATATGGCATTTCTTATTAAATGCTTCCATATGATTTTTATCATAGGCAGCCCTTTGGCTTCTGCAGTGATGATATAGTCCTGCCCTGTAATCTCTAGCATGCTTGCTCTCATCAGTCTTGCCACCAAGGCTAGGGTTCCTAGGGATAAAGCAATGGAAGGCAGTACTGTATATTCAAAACCTCTCCATTCTGCAACAGGAAAAATTCTCAACTTTACAGCCAGTGTATATTGAAGCATTCCACCTATTATAAAGTTGGGTACGGATACTCCAATCACCGCGATGATCATACACAAATAGTCCCAAAGTCGATTGTGATGAAGGGCTGAAAATATACCTAGCAGAATTCCAATCGGAATCGCAAGCAAAAGTGCTCTAATCCCCAGATCTGCAGACTTTGGAAAAGCATCTGCTATGACCTGATTCACAGTCCTGTTCTTATATCTTAGAGAATATCCCATTTCTCCCTGAAGTAGATTTTTCATATATTTTGCATATTGAACCGGTAAAGGTTTATCGAGCTCATAATATTTCATCATACTTTCCTTGATTTGAGGAGTAATCTTATCCCCGGAGAATGGATCTCCCGGCAATATTCTGATAAGAAAAAATACGATAGTTGCAAGAAGCCAAACTGTAATAATTGATATAAACAATCTTTTTATCACGTATTTTATCAAGCACAGCACCTCCAATATTGATATGCAAGCAGCCAAAATGCCTTATAAAATAAAAAAAGGCAAAAAGGACTAGCCTTTTTGCCGAATTTCATTTACGTTATTTATAAATGACGCAGCAATTGATCATTAAAAATCATCATGACAGACAATCCCTGCCATGGGTGTTTTTAATTTCAATTTACATATTTTAATATACGGCATTTCTTCGTAAAATCCTTCAGACCCTCAAAATTATTTCTGAAAAATCTGAAAAATATTTTTCTAAAGTTTAGGCTTATTCTATATATATGAGACAACTATAAAAAATAGCCGTGAAATTTAAAAGCCAGTAACAAATTACTGGCAACATTCAGTTTCATATATTATTTTTCTTATGGTATCAATATTTATTTCAGTTAGACTTGAATAAACATGATTGCAGTTATAAAGATGAGCTTTGCTGCCAATGCCTATTGGCTGCATCCCTGCACTCTTGATGGATTCAACCCCTGCAAATGCATCCTCAATGCCTATGCAGCTTTTTGGCTTTATTCCCAGCATCTTTGCCGCCATCAGAAATATATCCGGTGCCGGCTTACCGTGCTTCACTTCTCTTGGATCTACGATCACATCAAAATAACTACTTATCTCCATCGCCTCCAATAAAAACTGAGCATTCTTGGATACCGATGCCAAGGCAATCTTTATATTGTTGCTTTTTAAAGAGGTCAAGAGTTCTAAAGCCCCTACCGAAAGATTTTCCTTTGTAAATTCTTTAATTAGAGATTGATATATTAGATTCTTTTTATCTGCCAGCTCAATTTTTTCGGCTTCTGAAAATCTTTCACCCATTCCGCCAGCGCTTAAAACGATTTCTAAGGACTCCAGCCTGGATATTCCCTTTACTTGCTCATTGATAGCCTCTGAAATGTCGAAACCCAAATCTCGGGCAAGCTGTTTCCATGCCAAATAGTGCTGTCGACTGGTTTCTGTTAAAACTCCATCCATATCAAATATCACAGCTTCAAGTGTAATCATAGTTGCTTCCTTTCTACTTCAATTGTTTCCTCTACCATATATTCCTGATCATAAATTGTTATTTTAGTGGGGTTTCCATGCAGAAGCTTAATGGTAATAAGCTCCTTTACTTTGATCTCCAACAAAGAGCCCCTGAATTGGATTTTAAAGCAATATCCCTCAAATTGTTTGGGGACAATTGGCGAAATGGATATCCCGCTTTCCTTTATTCTATATCCTGCAAATCCATTGATAACTCCCAAGCAGCTGCCTGCAAGGCTTGCCATATGCAGTCCATCCTTGGTATTTCCATGCTTATCATCCAAATCCAGTCTAAGGTTTTCTATAAAATACGCATAAGCGGTGTCATAATAGCCGCACCTTGATGCCATAATTCCGTAAACACAAGAGGAAAGGGAAGAATCGTGGGTTGTTATTTTTTCATAATAATCATAGGACTTTTTCATGATCTCCAAATCTGCATAGTCTTCTAATAAGAAGTGCGCCAATACGGTATCTGGCTGTTTGAGCACCTGATAACGATATATGGTCAAGGGATGAAAATGCAGCAGCAGGGGGTACTGCTCTTCAGCAGTATTTTCAAAGTCCCATACTGCCTTGCTTAAGAAGCTGTCATCCTGTGCATGTATGCCTAACTCTTCATGATAGGGCAGATACATAGCTTCTGAGGCAAGCTTCATCTCTTTGATTTCATCAAGAGATAGATTTATTCTATGACATAAGCCTTCAAAATCATTTGGATTGTATTGCTGCAATTCAAAATAAATCTTATGTGCCCAATACATATGATATTTCGCCATGGCATTGGTATAATAATTGTTATTTACAATAGCCGTGTACTCATCTGGCCCAGTTACATTATCTATGTGATAAGCACCCTTGTGCCAATGACCAATTTCCAGCCAAATTCTCGCAGTTTCAAAGATAACCTCAGCTGCTGCTTCTAGCATAAAGCATCTGTCCTGATGATACAAGTGGTATTGAATAAAACCATAGGCTATATCTGCATTGATGTGATACTGAGCAGTTCCAGCGGGAAAGTATGAGGAACATTCAATACCGGATATTGTTCGCCATGGATATGCCGCACCTTTTTTATGTCCCATTTCTTTAGCCCTCTGTTTTGCATGAGGCAATATGTGATATCGGTACAAAAGAAGCTGCTTGGCAAGCTCTGGCTGAGTCATTTGAAACAACGGAAGCACGTATATTTCCGTATCCCAAAAATAATGACCTTCATAGCCCTCTCCACTTAAGCCTTTTGCTGAAATATTGGATATCTCGTCTTTTCCAAGGGATTGCAGTAGCTGAAACAACTGGAACCGAACAGCTTCCTGGATGCTTTCACTGCCATATATCTCAATATTTGATGCCTTCCAAAACTGATCCAGATAAGCTTCCTGCAGCCTTATGAAATCATCAAAGGTGTGATTCTGGTATTTAGAATAAAGCTCCATCGCATCCTCATATAAATGGGCAGATCTAGTGCCATCAATGAAGATACACTTTTTCTGAAGCTTTATGTGTCCTCTGCCTTTTGCTTTTGTAGCGATAAGTTGTTTTTCTAGACTATGCTCAAGAGAGTAGTCCCCCATAGAACATATCAATTTATAATCTGCAGCCATCAATACTGGAATTTTTGTTGTGATTGTCTCCATTTCGCAAAATACCAAATTCCCCTGTGCTGATAGCTTATTTAAATTTAATAATACATCATGACCCGCAGCTACTCTTGGGTCCTCTGCATTGGAATGATTGCGCACGTCTGAATCGACATAAGAAATCACTTCAATGTCCCCAGGATATGTAATATCCATTTCATAGCACAAGATGTTCTTGGCTATGAAGGAGGCCAACCTTCTAAATATAAGCTTTGCTTCCTTTCCTTTTTTCGTGATATATGTATAGCCACGCTGTTGTGCGCCTTTTTGCAAATCCAGCACTCTATAGTAATCACGAATCTGTGAGGCATTGATTGCTATCATCTCTCCGTCTAGAAAAATAAGTGAAGTCTGTGTGTCCATTACTCTTGGTTGCTTGTCCTTAACACTTGGAAAGCCCGAAGCACTTTCCTCGTAAATGATTGGAACTCTATCATAAAAACCGTTGATATAGCTGCCTCTTATGGTATCGTCAATTAGCGCAGGAGCTTCCTCAAAGCAGCCCCGGATTCCAATATAACCATTTCCAATGGTAAAAAGGCTTTCTTCTAGTAATAATCTTTCTATACTTAAGTCATTGCTTTTTAATTGCCACATTTTTTTACTCCTTCACTGCGCCTGATGTCAAGCCTGATATAATTTGTTTTTGGAATAAAATTACAATAATTAATGTAGGAATTGTTACCACCATTGTCGCCGCTGTTACTTGCCCCCAGAATATCTGGAATTGTCCTCTCAGAAACGAAATCGCAACAGTTGCAGTATGATAATTGCTGTCACTGTTTAATGTCAAGGAAAGCAAAAACTCATTCCATACGCCTATGAAGGTAATGATTGCTGCTGTGAAAATTCCAGGCAATGCCAAGGGAAGTATAATTTTTATAAAGGTTCTCATTTTTGATGCCCCATCTATGCTGGCGGATTCCTCCATCTCTTTTGGAACCTTTGCAAAATGCGTAACAAGTATAAAGATTGCAACTGGTAACGTAATCATGGAATAAGGCAAGGTTATAAAGTATGAATTCGTCCATCCAAGTTTTACGAAAATATTATAAATTGGTCCCACTACAATCATTTGTGGAAACATTGAAGTGGCCAATACAACTGCCAGCAATAGATTCTTACCAATAAATTTAAGCCTAGCTATGGCATAGGCGCAGCAAGATGCAACAAATGTAACATACAATGTTGTGATGGAAGATATGATTAAGCTGTTCTTCAAGGAATTCAATATATTGGCCTTAAACAAAGCCAAATAATGCTCCATTGTTGAATTGCTGGAAAACACATTTAATGCTTCCGTTCCCCATATCTCGCTTTCCGGCTTAAATGATGTAATTCCTACCCATATGAAAGGAAATACGATGATAAGTAGGTAAAGCACGATAATAATTGCGAATAGCCTTTCTGCTCTTTTATTAACCATGTTATACCACCTACTCCCCTATTAATTTGACATCTAGTATTTTGATATAAGCATAGGATATCATTCCCACGGCAATAGCCATGATCAACACCATTGCTGAACCATATCCAAACCTGGTTTGAGCAAACATCACCTTATATGCATAGACAGAAATTGATTCTGTCGTACCTCCAGGTCCTCCACCTGTAAGAACCCATATTAAGTCAAATACTCTAAATGCATCTAAGGTTCTAAACAGCAAAGCTACCAAAATGGAAGGCTTTAATAATGGCAATGTAATGTGTCTAAACTGCATGATTTTGTTTGCACCATCTAGGGAAGAAGATTCATATAGGGCATTTGGAATAACCTGTAAACCTGCTAAAATCAGCAATGCCATATAGGGGGTAGTCTTCCATACGTCTGCCATAATAATGGATCCCAAGGCTGCTTTTGCTGTAAGCAATAATTCTGTTGGCTGTCCAATCAACCCAATATTAGAAAAGGCAGTTGCTACGATACCACTGGAGCCATTGTATAAATAAGACCACATTAGAGCTGCCACAGAGGTTGGGATTGCCCAAGGAATCAGAGAAAATGTTCTGATTAGTCCTCTACCCTTCATCGCTTTATTCATAATAAGTGCCAGCGCAAGCCCAAGGAGCAATTCACAAAATACAGAGATAAAAGTAAATATCAATGTGATAGACAAAGTATAAATTACTCTTGGATCACTTAAGATTTGCTTAAAATTATCCAAACCAATAAAATTAGACTCAATGATGCATGTTTCTAATTCTGAGGCAACTGCCTGCATATCTTCTTCGGAATAGAATACATCATCCATTGAATACAGCAAATCAATGGCAAATTTAATGTCCTTATTGATAGCTTGAATGACCTGAATGTTTTCTCTGCTTGTTTCTACAACACCGGTTTGGCTGCCCAAAATGGACTTTAAATTCAGCTGATAACCTTTTATATCGTCTCTCATCCTGTTGATGTATTGAATGGTATCTGCCTTTTGTACTGTGGCTGCCTCTATTTCTAAATAATAGTCTATGTATTCAAAGGTTTCATCAGAAAGCGGCATATTATAATTTGAGGTCATATATATACCTGATTTCTTTTGATCATTTAATTGAAAATCAAAAAATGCATATCTTGTGGACTCTAAAATAGGCAAAATAGAAAACAGCAATATAAGAATAATGGCTGGAATAATCATTACATATGCTAAATGCCGATCAAAGAATTTAAGTATTTTACTCATCGCAATCTCCTTAAAAAAAGAAGCTTTAGTAATAGGCTAAAGCTTCTTTTGTTTTAAATCAATACTTGGATCAAAAAGTGGAATTGCTTATTTTAACTTTTCTTCTATTGCTTTTACAGCATCTTCAAGCTTTCCATTGCCTGATAAGAATTCATGGGCTTTGATTTGAATTACATCAGAAACCTCTGAATAATTTGCAACAACCGGTCTAGCTATGGTTGCTTTCAATGCATTTTGGAAACCTGTATTTGTAAGCAACGCATTGGCTGCCAAAACATCACTATCAGCTAGTAAAGCATTAAAGCCAGGCATATAGCTTCCAACTGTAGCATTGATTTTTTGACCTTTTGGACCAGCGATGAAGGATAAAAAGTCTTTCGCTCCATCCATCTTTGTACTGTTGGCATTTACTCCTAGTATCCATCCACCAACTGTACTGCCTGTTGGTAGTGGCGCAAAGCCTACTTGCTCAGCTTTTACATTATATTCGCCGCTAGCTGCCATACCGTTCATATATGGCCAATTTCTTGCGAAAACTGCTTCACCGTTTAAGAATGCATTGTGAGTCTCACCTTCAGTATAAGCTAAAATATCTTCTGGGGTTGCCTTGGATTTCACAAATTTAGCCATGGTCTCAAGTCCACCTTTGATGTCAGACCAGTTGGCAGTAAATTCATTTAAATTGCAGGTTAAACCTTCATATTGCTTTGATTGATATACGTGTCCATACTTTGTTCCCTTTTGTCCCATATAACCTTCTGCCATTTTGAGAAGCTCTGCCCATGTATATCCGCCTTCTTCAAGCTTCTTTGCATCTTCTGCTGACAGGATATCTTTACGGAAGAATAAGAATCCCAAATCTGAGAAATAAGGCAATACATAGTTTTTACCTTTATATTTCCCTGATGCCATGGATCCAGCATTAAAATCTGTTGGCAGCCAGCCATTGTCTTTGATTAGCGTATCAATAGGTTCTAAATATCCAGCTGCTGCAAATTCGCCAGCCCAAACAACGTCCATGGAAATTACATCATATTCACCGGATTTGCTGGATAAAGAGTTGATCAATTGATCATGCATATTACCAGAATCATTTGTCATTACAACTGCTTCTACCTGATACTTGTCACTAGAATCATTGTAAGCCTTAACAAGCTGATTCAGTGCATCTGTTGAGTCTGCCTGTACTGCAAATTTAACTGTTACTTTCTCAACAGGGGCTGCGGGTTGTGTAGGCTCAGTGGTAACTGGAGCCACCTTTGGTGTGCTTTGGCACCCAACTGCCAATACCATCACTAGGACTAAAACCATTGCCAATAACTTTTTCATGATTTGCCTCCTCCACAAAATACAATCTATGTATTTTTACTTTCATTGACATTATATAATTAAAAATATTAATATAATTATAATATATTAACAATATTTACAAAATATTAATATGAGGATGGGACGTATATGAGCCAAAAACTAATACTGACAAAAATTGAAAAGCATAACAACCATTATATGCATCCATCTTATTACCTGGAAAAACGTTTGTTAAACGAGATGAAGCGTGAGTTGAGAGATGCCGCCCACGAAACCCTTCGCTCTGTCAATAAGCTGGAAAGAGCTCGACTGGCAGATACGCCAATACGTTCTATCAAAAATTCGTTAATTGCCTCTGCTACGCTTTTTACTCGAGCTGCCATTGAAGCAAATGTTCCACCTGAAGACGCATTTTCATTGTGCGACTTTTGCATTCTGGAAATAGAAAGGATTACAAATATTAAAATGCTTCAGGATTATGAGTATCAAATGCTTGATGATTATATTCATGTAATTCATGAGAATAAAATACAAAGCTATAACACCATAACGATAAGAATTATTGAATACATACATGAAAACATAACCGAAAATATTTCACTTATGGATTTGGTTAAAATAGTCAATATGTCCAAGGAGTATATATGCTCTATGTTTAAAAAAAACGTAGGTTTAGGTATTATAGAATATATTAATTATAACAAAATTGAGGAATCCAAGTATTTTTTAAAGTATTCCAATATGTCCATATCGGATATTGCATTTCTATTCAATTTTTGCAGCCCAGGATATTTCTCCAGTGTGTTTAAAAAGCAAACAGGGCTTACCCCTAGACAGTTTAAGCAAGCAAAAATATGACAATGTAAATTCACTGAATAACCATCAGCATCTTTTACTTTTTTTACCTCTTTATTCAAAATAGTCATCTTTTGTAGAAATTTAGCAATATTTGTTATACAATATAGTTAGGATTTCTTAAGGAGGTGTTTAGGTGAAACGACTGCGTTTTTCCAATAAATATATGAATAAGCAGCTTCAAGCAGCCACTGAGAGGTTAAATGAATCACAACAAAAGTATCAGCTGTTAATAGAGAATATGTCTGATATCGTTTGGATCGTCGATTGCAAAGGCGTCATAACCTTCATAAATGATGAGGTAGAAAACGTACTTGGTCACAAAAAAGAAGAAATGCTGATGCAGCCTCTATTTCAATTTTTATGTCCTATTCACCAATATGAGAATTGCAGCGACATTATCAAAGAAATGAGCAATATGGATTTTCACAGGCAAGAGCTTTGGATGATTCATGCAGATGGCACAACAAGAAAAGTCATTGAAACCAATACCAAAAGACTTTATAGCAATGGCACGTTGATTGGTATACAAGGTGTAGGTCGAGATGTTACAGAACGAATAAAAATGGAGCGTAAGCTCAATAAGAAAAACAGACAGCTGCTCATGCTAAACGAATTAAGCAGCGCAATAGCCTCGAATAAGATATCATTAAATATTGCAGACTTGTATGACAATATAACAAAGAAAATAGTTGATACCATACACATTCCTTTCTGCTCCATCAGACTGATTGATGAAAAGGGCAAATTGCAATGTATATCTGCTGCAGGGAGTTCTACGGACAATGTAGATTTATCCCCTATTGCAATTGATAAGAACGATTTTGATTATCTCACAAAAAAGAGTAATATATATCAATTTAACCAAATCTGCAAGGATTATATTTATGACAAAAATTTGGATTTTAATAATAGAGCTCATATTGATAATATGATTTTTGTTCCACTTTTAGGAAATGGCAAGCCCATAGGCATTATTTCTCTGCTCTGCAACGATCAGTTGGATGAGGATTACATTGATATGCTTGGGTCCATAGCAAACAATATATCTTTTGCTATAGAGAAGCTTGATCTTTATTCAGAAATAAAACAATATTATTTAAAAACCATTAAGACATTAGTAGCCGCAATAGAAGCCAAGGATCCCTATACACAAGGTCATTCTGTCAGAGTAGCACAATACGCAGTCACCATAGCCAAAGAGCTTGGCATGACTTCGGCAGAAGTTGAGGAAATTGAAATCGCAGGCATACTGCATGACATAGGAAAGATAGGAATAAGCGACACCATATTAACAAAACCCGGGATTCTAGAGCCCCATGAATATGAGGTTATTATGAATCATCCAGGCATTGGATGTCATATCCTAAGGCCTATAGGCTTATCTGAAAATATTATAAATGCTACCCTGCTCCACCATAAACGTTATGATCTCACGGGGTATCCAAAGGATGAAAATCCTACTGAACTGCCGCTTTATGCAAATATAATATGTATTGCTGATGCATATGATGCAATGACCTCCAATAGATCCTATAAGCTCCCTATGACTAAGGAGGAGGCTCTCGAGGAGTTGGTTTTAAACAGTGGCACACAGTTTAGCCCAAAATTAGTTGAAATCATGATAAATCTATATAATAAAAATATGATATAGCGATCATAAGATTATTTGGCTGTCATGATAACAATGACAGCCTTTCTTATTTAGTGATGAAATGCCATTGGTTTGGTTGTTAAAATTTGATTGATTGCATCTACAATTTTTGGCATAAAGCTGTCATACACCCTGTATTCATTGTCATTCAACACAGTTTCTGCTTCCCTACCAGTCAAACTCTTTATTTTTTCCTCTAATATTGGAAACAATGGACAAAACATTTCACCTCTTCGCTGCTTGTTATCGATATATAACCCACCGTTTTGTCCTACAAGAAATCGAAATACCTTGTTCTCATCTTTTATCTCATTGGCGAAAAGCACCATACCCGCTTCCGGAATAATATATGCCAGCAAATCATCGTTATCGGCAATGGTTTGCATTAACACCAAAGCTTTCTGTTTGGTATTTTCTTTTAGCTTATCAGTTATTGCCTTAATTTCCTCAGGGATTTCTTCACTTATTATTTCATCTCCAACGATATATGCCATATCCTCACTCCTAAACATAACCTTAGCCGGCTGTTCATTAATTGATTTTCATATATAGCTTTCCATTAGATCATCACTCTATACAATTTATAAAAAAAGAAGGAACAGCTTATTGCTATTCCTTCAAAGTATTTGTTCTAAATATATAAATCTGATAATTCAATACTAACTCTTTCAGCATTGCTAATTGAAATCATAGTATCCGAAGCATCCTCATGCTCAATGATAACAATAGGAATCTCAATGATAACCTCACAGCCCTCTTTATAATCACTGTTTACCATTACAGAACCTCCATGCAGCTCAACAAGTGACTTTACAATAGAAAGTCCAATGCCACTGCCCTCTGCTCTACGTTTCAGAGAGTTGTCAACTTGCACAAAGTGATCAAAAACACTCTGCTGCATATCAATTGGAATACCAATGCCATTGTCCTTCACAGATATCACAATCCTATCT
>JAQSYB010000129.1 GCA_029256365.1 Clostridia bacterium | reverse complement strand
ACTTATAGTTAAGTATATTATAGCATTGAATTCATTACTTGATAATAGCAAAAAGAAAAAAGGCTCTATCCGAGCCCGTGGTAATTATTACTACCTTCTCTTTTCAATGTTTTCATTGTAAGCATTTACGTAAGTCTCGCCTCTATTGGATGAGATCACCCACATAGGAGATATGGCAACTTCCAGATCAATATCCTCTGCCCCATCACTTGTTTCTGGGCTGTAATAATATCCTTGTCTTATTTCCTTTACTGTAACTGGAGCTTCTTGCTTTAGCTCCTGTTCAAAAACCTTTAACAGCGCAATAACTGGAGTTATAATATTATGCTTTTTATCGTTCTTTATCCACTCAAACCAGTTAACTGTAGCCTGTACAACGCCTTCTTCTGTTGCGTATATTTCTATCTGACTTTCTTCAACAGGTATTTTATTAAACTGTTGTCCTAAAATCAGCCGAACATAACCCTTCTTCACGATTTCTTGTTTTACATATCTATTTCCGCTGTTAATCTTAAGCTTATCTAGAAATCGATAGGCATGGTTTAGGCACTTTTCTTTGTCAACATCCTCTTGTGGTATTTCAATCCCTTTGTTGTTATATGTGAGATATATCCTGCTCTTTACGTCAATTGATATATTCTCATTGCCCATTCTGTATTTAACCGCTGTGCCTTCTAGCTTTACTTCCTTTGAATCAAAGAATATTTTTTCTATCTCCTTTGAATCAAATTCATGATATTTTGCTCTCACAGAAGGGAGTATCAATACTCTATCCGGTATTTCTGTCTCTAATTGTATATTTTTTTTATTTAAATACTGAATGACGTTTTGCAGCTCTTCTTGATTGATATATTCATATTGATTTCTACTAATTGTGTATAGCTGATAGGAAAGAAATATATTGATGATTAGAAACATTGCGATTAATATTTCTTTGGCTTTTTTCCAATCCAATTGAATTCCCTCCCTACTTCTCTTCTAAAATAACGCCTTCTTCAGCACCAATTACATATTTTTTGCTAGATCGCACTTTATTGCTTCCTTCTACTGTTACATCCACTACCCAAACAGGTACAAGGTTTACATTACGTTCAAAATATGCCAGATATATATCATTTACCAATACGATAGCCTCGGATTTGGTAGTATAGAGACGTTCGTTCAATCCTCCCCATACCAAGTCCAATATATCAAGAACATGTATAATTTTTACCGTCTGCCCTTGGTCTTCTATCACCCGCACATTGCGCTTGTACCGCTTCACCTCTTGGCCCAAAATCTCTACCTCTATGGCACTTCTTCCTGTCTCCAGCTCAGTAATGATAGGTGTACCGTTGTACTTATAGTCATAGCTGATGATATATGATTTGCGCCCACCTTGGGTGCTGCTTTCTACCCCAGACAAATAGAAATCATAAGTAAATCCCATATGCTGACTTACATATTGTGTTGCAATATCAATGGCTTCGTTAACATCTGTAGATTTTATATCATCTGGTGCTACATTGTACTTATAATATTCCAAGGCTCCTTGTGCATCTATGGTCACGGTTTCTTCTTCTCTGTCCGTAAATGTGACTTTTCCAGCTGCATCCTTCATGCTGATGATATTTGAGATATCATCGTTGAAGAATTTCATGATTTCCGGATCTATTTTATTCTCTTTCTCCACTTCTCCTCTTACGGTAAGTGCAGGCATGGTCTCTATGGAAACTGGCGCCATCGCGTTATTCCCATAGCTTTCATTTACAACCTCATTTAAAAAAACATGGGCATAATCGTTTCTTTTTTCTATATCGGAAATCACTCCTCGAAGCACAGTTGAAATTCTTAAGGATGTGAATTGATAGATGCTGCCCTTGCTATCATCTACAATATACATCTTGTTGTCATAAGGAGCTATAATAATTGCATCTATATCATTTACTTCATTCCATGAATTTTTATCAATGTCCAGCAAGCTCTTGATACTGGAAAGCTGCATAGGGTATTCAAATATCAGCTCTACGGCTTTGGAATGTCTGATTTCCTGCAGCTGATCTTTTTTCAAGCTCGTCAAACTGTAGCTTTCATTATAATTCATCCAATCTCTCAGTATATCCTTGGATGCATTCAATATAAAGGTATAATGCTCCTTGTCCTTTTGATTATTTGATAAAAGTGCCTGGTTCTGACCTGTATGCACCACCAGCTTACTTGGCTTTATCAAATTCTCTTTTTCATAATCATCTTCGGCCAGCAATGTTTGATTATTTGAAGGAATAACAAAAAGACCCTCTATGGATATATAAAACCATATGCGGGTCGTAAGCACAAAACTCATTGATACCAATAAAATTAAAACAATAGATTTGATACGTTCCGTATTCAATACAATCACCTTGTCTGCTGTCTATTCGGTTATTACTTCAAATTTCTCATTATCATGCTGTTAAATAAATCTGTCAGATCATTCTTATAAACAACCTCTACATCGATTACTTCATCCTCATCATTTATCGCATTGCCATCCTTATCCTTTACGCTGATTACAATTCTGTTTTTACCAGGTTTCAGTGTAACAGGCTTAGCAAATATTTCGGATGCACCTACTTCCCAGCTTGATTTTTCTTTCATGATCCATTGACCGCTAATGCCGCCATAGTTGACCAGTCTTTTTTTGGAAAGTATGCTTTTATCTTCATTGGCACTAAACCAAAATACTGTCATCGTTATCTCAGTGCCATTTTCTGCGCGGCCTGATATCACTTGATTTCTTTCAAAGGTTTTTGTACCGTCTAAATTTTTTGTCAGTTGAAAGGTTGTTACATCCAGTCTTCTCGCTAAGAAGCGATTCGGCTCAGCATATGCTGGCGCATTCAATGCAAGCATAGCTGCAATGATGACTGCCGGTAACGCAATTTTCTTAAACATTGGAGAGTCCCCCTAATAATTGAATAGATTACCCATTAACCATGTCAATCCATACTTTTATTATACAGGTAAATTGTTACAAACTGATTACAGACTAATTAAGCTTATTTTACATTAACCCTACTATATGCCATATTGTCGAATTATGCAGAAAAAATGACTATTTTGGAGAAATAATTGGGTTGGTCTCCTTCCATTCTTATGCTATATTCTATGCAACAGGCAGGTTAATAAATACTTGTGTCCCCTGTCCATATTCACTTTGTATTCTGATTTTTCCCTTATGAGCCTCTACAATCTGCCTTGCTATGGACAATCCCAAGCCCGTACCCCCCAGCATTCTAGAGCGCGCTTTGTCCACTCTGTAAAATCTTTCAAACAATCTAGGCAGATCCTCCTTTGGTATTCCAATTCCATTATCAGCCACCTTAATAAGTATGCTGTCACCATCTCGCTTCAAGGAAACTTCGATTTTGCCGTTTTCCGAAGTGTATTTTATGGCATTGCTCAATATATTTACAATTACCTGCTCTATTCTATCCTTGTCCCCCATTATTTCAGGGATATCCTGATCTGCGATAAATTCAAGGACTTGGTTTTTTTGCTCTGCAGAAATTTTCATTCTGTAAACGCATTCGTTTACTATTTTGTAAATATCTATTTTCTTCATGTTCCATTGAATATTGTCGTAGTCGAGCTTTGAAAGCTGCAGCAAATCCTTAACCAATCTTGTCATTCGCTCAGACTCACTATCTATTACCTTTAGGAAGTTAACTGTATATTCCTTGTTTTCCATAGCGCCGTCTAGCAGAGTCTCTGTATAGCTCTTAATCGTGGTAAGTGGCGTCTTTAGCTCATGAGATACATTGGCTACAAACTCCTTACGCATTTTGTCAAGCTTCTCCTGCTCAGTGACATCCTGTAGAACGATGATTGCGCCTACTGTTTCATTTTTCTCGTTTCCAAACAGTACTACGTTGGTCTTTATGATCAGATCATTGATAACCAAAATATTGTTTGCTTTGTCGCTATTTTCTATTAAATCCTCATGGGTTATTCCCCAATGCAGATCCTTTGCGATATCATCAAAATTCTTGTTCTCCATATCCTCTTTGGATATATCAAAAATACTATATATGGCAGGATTGGTGTGAATAATGGTGCCGTTGGTATTCACTGCGATAATTCCATCTGTCATATTTGTCAGTATGGTATCCAGCTTGTTTTTCTCATTTTCAGTTTCATTCAAGGTGGTCTTTAGCCTGTCCGATAAATAGTTAAACATATCTGTCAGCTGACCCACCTCATCATTGGATCTTACTGATACTACCTGCTCAAACTCGCCCTTTGCAAGCTTTTCAGCCTTAGAAATTACCTCTTTGATAGGGTCCGTAATGGTTCTTGCCAGCAAGCTGCCCAAAAGCACTGTTATTGCCAGCGCCCAAATGGTTGCGTAGGTAAGTATGTTGTCAATCTTCTTCATATTGCCTTCTATTGCTGACAAGTCAGCATTGATATAAATCGCACCTACCAACGTATACTCCGAGGAATATATTGGAACTGCAATACTCTTCGAATATGGATTCCCTATTTCATTGTCCATGATAATTTCTTTTTTCTGTTTGATTACTTCGCTAAGCATATGTTCAATCATGCTTCCGCCCTTTATATTTGGGTTTCCACCTGTTGCCACCAATACCTGCGCATTATTCAGTACTCGAACGCCGTCAATCTGTCCACCTTGTCCAATAAACCAGTTGTTTACAGTTTCTTGAATGTTTCGAGCACCTGTCATGTCGTCCTTAAGTGAATCTGCAAGATGATATGATCTGGATATTATAGTTGCTGTAAGACTTTCTATTTGATTTTTCTGAATTTCCTTTGTTACAAACACCCCTATAATGGACATCGCCAGCCATACCAGCAGAAAGGAAATGATAACAAGCTTCCACTGAATGCTTCTCAACATTGTATTACATCCTCCTGAAGTAGTAGCCTACCCCACGTTTTGTCTGCACATATTTTGCATTGCTTGGATCATCTTCAATTTTCTCACGAAGTCTTCTTACTGTAACGTCTACAGTACGTACATCTCCGTAGTATTCATAGCCCCAAACCTCTTCCAGCAAGGTCTCTCTAGAGTATACCTGTTCCCAGTTTAGAGCAAGATGCTTCAATAATTCAAATTCTCTCAAGGTTAGCTCAATCACTTCATCGTTCTTTCTAACCTCATATCTATTTAAATCTATTGATAAATTACCAGATCTGATAATTTGTCCTTTTCCTTCCGTGGTGTTGTTTGCAAAGCTGATGCGTCGGATATTTGCCTTTACACGGGCCATAAGCTCCCTTACGCTGAAAGGCTTAGTCATGTAGTCATCTGCACCCAGCTCCAGACCCAATACCTTATCCACTTCCTCTTCCTTTGCAGTAAGCATAATGATAGGCGTGCTTAAATTTTCTCTAAGCTTTTTGCATATTGTAAAGCCATCCATTATGGGGAGCATGATGTCTAGAATGATCAGGTCAGGCTTATGCTCATATGTCATATTGATTGCCTGCTGTCCATCCTCAGCAACTATAACCTTGTATCCTTCCTTCTCTAAGTTGAATTTAATTATGTCAGATATTGGCCTTTCATCGTCTACAACCAGTATCTTATTTTCCATGATTGCCACCCCTTTTATATTTCTATTTTTGTACTGAATTTCTTATTGTCTCAGACTATATCTATATTGTTATAATAGTCTTTGCTATTGTATTCCTTCCATAGAAGTCCTACTTATTATACCATATCAATCGTTGCTTATAAAATAAAGTCCCGAATATTTTTTGTATAAAATTGGTTTTTACATGCCCATTTTATAGGACTTTAGTCCTATAAAATTTGAGACCAATACCTTATACCACCAAGATGTGAATTATTATACAATATAAGTATCTCAATTATAATTATTTATATCCCCCCGGATATAGGAAAACATTTATGATATTTGTTTTCTTTTCTTTTTAATGAGATACAAAAACGTACGAGCAATACTCGTACGTTTTTATTTTGCATA
>JAQSYB010000128.1 GCA_029256365.1 Clostridia bacterium | reverse complement strand
TATTACATACTTTCCCTTCCTATCTATATATCCATACAGCTCATCCTCACTGACAGGGGCAAGCCCATTCTTGAAAAAACCTACATTGTTAAACTTCGGTTGTATCACTACTTCACCCTTGCTGTTGATAAACCCCCATTTGCCCTGAGCATATATTCCAGCAAGGCCTTCAGAGAATTCATTTACCAGCTCATATTGCATCGGAATCCCATGATTCCCACTTTTATCTACAAAGCCATACTTGTTATCTATGGCAACCCTAGCAAAGCCCTCAGCAAAGTCTCCCACATCATCATATACTGGTTGGATTACTATTTTTCCCCTTTGATCTATAAAACCATATTTATGCTGTACCCCGACTCTTGCTAGACCTTCACTAAAGTTGTATGCATCCTCAAACTGCGGCTCAATTATTACCAGTCCTGCAGAATTTATATATCCGTACCTGCCATTGTCACGAATTACATAAAGGTCTTCCTCTAACTTCTGAATTTCTTCTTGCTCATTTATTTGTATCTCCGGTGCATCATTATTATTTCTTAGGAAATATGTAACAACTGTAGAAGCTATCAGTAAAATTACAAGAAGAAACACGATAAAAGTCTTTTTACCCATTTCGACACCTCATTTCAATCAAACTAGATTCTGCACTAATTAAATATATGCAGCCTTTACCTGTCCCTATTTATCAAACTCACAATATATGTACAAAGTAATATGAGCATGCTCATATTGGAGCTGCATCGCCGGGATATTTTCAGAATTATGAAATAAATTACTATCGCAAAATAAAGGAAATTATACTATAACGTCGAATAAAATAACGAAATGTCATAAAAACGGGAGAATGGCCTTTGACATGATGCAGCTTCATTGCTTTATAAAAAGACTATCTAGATCTTTACCATGCAATCTATGCTTTAAAGCCTCCCTAAAACAGATGAACTATAATATGCTGGACTATACTTTTTTGTAAAAAGTTGAACCTAAAATGGATCTGCTTACATCAAGAGAATATATTATCAAGCATGTTGAAATACTAGATATTATGGAACAGCATCCCCAAAGCACATTTTTGACTGCCAAATGACTTAGATGTGAAAAGGGATAAAGACTTTTTAATAATAGCCTAAAGATTAGTAAATAGGACTTAAGGCCGTAATTATGATACTCTAGGATTAAATTTTGAGAAAATTATACAAATTTCTATGTGTTTTTCAAAAAATACTAAGGTATTTTACATATTTCCTGATAAAATTGTTGGAAGAAACCATTTTTGCTGTTATAATATTAATAATAATGCATTAATCTGCTTTTTTTGACTTTATAACTGTATTTTTTGAAACATAAGAAAAATTCTTACTCTACGCTGCCACATTCTGTTAGGGGGAGGAAAACTCATGGCTAAAAAACTTAATTCTGAAGTTAATGTTATTCCGGACAAGTCATTTTTTCCAAATGACAAGGGGTTGGATGGAAAAAACAAGAAACCATTACTAGAACGTTTGGGCTTAATAGAACCTATTTTAAAATCTGATAAAGAAGAGGATTTTAATATGTTTGACAATGACGCTGCAATAACCTCGGAGGTTAAATTGAGTAGTGATAATAGTGAGCTTGGTGATATTCATGACCGCGCTGAAAAAGCTCCTATGGAAAAACTACCTGTCAAAGAAATCTTCGAAAAATTTGGATTGGAAACCAAAGAAACAAATACTGTTTATTTGATAGAGAACTTTATTAAAGCTCTGCCTGCTAACTTACCGGCAGAAGTAAAAAGACAGTCTATCATTAGTCTAATATCCGCTTCACAGTTGGATATTATTTGCTTACTAAAAGATGGTAACAGGAGACTGGAAGTTCTAAACAGGTATTCTGAGGACTTCGCAAACAATGTTGATGAAATTGTAGCATCTAATGAGAAGCAGATACGCAAGCTCAATGAGAGAATTGCTTATCATAATAGAATCATAGAAGAAAAGCAAAAATTAGGAGCAAGTCAAAAAGCAGATATAGAGTTTGAAGTACAAAAGATCGAGAATATCATCGAGTTTATCGAAAATAAATCAAAGTAGTAATGGGAAGTGTATTTATGATAAAATACAAGCTTACCAAAAAAGGGAAAATAGTTATACTGATGCTTTGCGCTTTTATAATCTTTTTTATAGCCTTAGGTGGCTCTATTAACAACAATGTCCCTAAGTATGATGACTATAGCAAGCCTAGCAATGATGAGCAGCAACAAGCAACTACACCGGAACCTCCACCCGTAATAGTGGAAGAAGAGGAACCCTGGAAGGATCAGCGAGTTGCTGTATTCTTTGAAGCGAATATGACAAGCTTGAATAAGCAGTTTTACGATGCTTTAAATGGTTTTTCTGACATTGCATTACAGTATGACAATATCGGAATACAAGTGGAAGGAAATTGTGCTACACTTTTTCCTACAAACCAAAAGCAAAAATCCATAAACTATAACTTGTCTTTGCTCAGAGCCCAAGCTATTGTTGATTATATGAAAAGCAGGGGTATCAGCTCAGAAAGATTTACAGTCATAGCAAATGGTTCGGACAAGCCCCTAAAGGATAACTCCTCACTTGAAAATCGTAAGTTAAATCGTAGAGTAGATGTTTTTTTCGTAAATAGATAAAAAAGTATGCCGTGAAGCATACTTTTTATTTTTTACTACACTAGGAATAGATATCCGAAAATTCTATGTGTATTCTATCAATATTCTCATCATTATATTCATAAGCACAGGCAACTTCATCCTCAAATGGGATTAGCTCATCCGGAAGTTCTATGATAAATTCACTTCCTTTGCCAGGTTCACTTAGTAGGGATATTCGCCCCTGGTGCAAATCAACCAGTGACTTTACCAGGGATAATCCGATACCGCTTCCCTCTCTGTTTCTTGTCATGGACTTATCTGCTTGTATGAAACGCTCAAATACCAACATTTGCAACTCTTTGGAAATACCTATTCCTGTATCCTTTACAGAAATCACAACATGGTCTTGAACCTGTCTCATATTCACATGGATTTGACCATTCATTGGGGTAAATTTCACCGCATTTGAAAGCAAGTTTAGTATAATTCTTTCAATCATGTCCGGATCACATGCAATGATTTTTTCTTCTATTTCGGTATCAAAACAAAGCTCTAAGTTCTTGTCCTTAATATATTCTGCAACAGATTGTGTGATGTTATCAATCAGATTGACAATATCACAGTTTTTCTTATTTATTTCAAAATACATGGCATCGATTTTCGTAATATCTATTAGATTTCCAATGAGTCTTATCAACCTATGACAATTCTGCTTCACGATTTTATTGTACTTGCTTATTTGGTTCTTACAATCGTAACAGGTTTGCTTGCTAATAACAAAATTCATCATTTGCTGAGCAGAAAATATTACATTTAAGGGGGTACGCAGCTCATGAGATAGATTCGCAAAGAACACGTTTCGCAGCTCTTCATATTCCTTTATTTCTTTGAGAAGCATGGTATTCTCTTCATACATGAGCCTTGTTTTTATGGACTGCATTTCAATTTCATGCCGCATTCCCATTTCCTTTATCAAGTTCTCATTTGCTCTTATTAGCTCTTCGGTCCTAGTCTTTACCATTTCATCCAGTCTTTCTTTCGAGCTTTCTAATTCTTTCGCCTGAAGCTGAATGGTTTTTTTGTTTGTGAAGTTTTTGTAATACATAAAGATGTTTATATGTGAAAGCAGCAAGGCAAAAGTGAATACAAACAATATATTGATCACATTACTGAAATATCCTATTTGCACTGCAGGTATAAAATATAGCGCAAATCCAAAAATGAACGAGTTTACACTAAAAATAAGCAAGCTTTGTTTCGGCAGCATAAGAATCGTTGATGCAATTGAAAAGCTGCCTATAATAAAGGCTGAGATTTGTCCATGTATGCTCAAAGCATTAATGCTTAAATAAGAGCACCATAGCAACGGAATAATGCAATTATATAGCATTAATAATTTCTTTGCCTTGAATGTTAAATTGCATTTCTTACTTTTAATCCATTCAATTCCAAATAAATATAGGCCTCTTTCTAGTAATACAGAAATATGGGCATAAAAAAGATTCACATATGCCACATTACCGCTCCATCTTGGATAATATACCGTTAAATCTATCGTCAACATAAGAATATTCATAACAATCAAGAGCATTGATAAAGCTTTAAAACGATTTACATTTGTATTGAGGATTTCCTTTTGAATTTCCAGAATGTATTTATCAGGGATAACGTTTAGGGCTTGTCTTATTTTTGTCAACAATCTAGTTAATCTTCTCATTTGTGTGCCCCCTTTGTTTTCCAGTAATAACACAATTCAATATTTATTGATTAAATCCTCCTTGTTTCCCTATTTTTTTCCATTATTCAATCTTAATTTCGACTTCTCAATAAATTGTTTTATGCTTCCTCGTTCTTCTGCTTCCTTTTGCTCAGTCATTTCACCTCTGCCCAGTCTGTCACATAAAGAAAGCAATGCTATTTCCTCCAGTTTTACCTGCTGCAGCATGGTATCTACATCAGCAAAGGGCATATCCTTGACTACAAATAAAGTCTGCATGTGCCATCTTACCATTTTTGCTACTGCATCAATAAAATCCTTATCATCTGTCAAAGCAGTTAGAAATTTTACCACCAGCTTTTCTCCAAGCTTATCGTGGTCATATGCTGTAATCTTTCCTTTTCTAACCTTGGTGGTATCAGGCTTGCCCAAATCATGCAGAAGCGCAGCCCACATAAATGTTCTTGGACTTCCGCTTTCTTTTCTGTGAATTGCAGCTCTGTCTACAACCATCATGGTGTGAATCCACACATTTCCTTCCGGGTGATGCTGTACTGATTGAGGTGTTTTTACCAATTCTCCAAGCATTGTAAAGGGGTAAACCTTATTGAGACTGCCTTCCTTGAGCAGCTCATTAAAAAATCCTGAGGGTACATCATCTTCCATGAGGTGTTTATCAAATTCCTCAAAGGTTTTGTTCAAATCTGTCATTTGCATCCACTCCAAACTTGTTCATTTGTATTCTATTATTATTGTGTAATATTTGAAAAATAAATCCCCTTTGCATTTTACGATACAAAAAACCAGAGTGATTGATGCACGCTGGTTCTTATTGCAATTTATATTTAACTTCCTCTTATTATTAGGCATAAAACCATCTTTCTCTGACTATAATCTAATATGGACAAGTCATATTAGATTATAGAGGTGTTCGAAATGCCAAGAGTGCTTATAGCAGATGATTCCGCCATGATGAGAAAAACCCTCAATACAATTTTTACAGAGCTTGGCTTTACTGTTGCAGCAGAGGCTTGTACTGGCTATGAAGCTTGCGCAGCCTTTGATACACACTTGCCTGATCTGGTTGCCCTAGATATCAATATGCCCTTTATGAACGGTATAGAAGCTCTTAGGGCTATCCTTTCCAAACATCCCAATGCAAACATTATCATGATCAGCAGCGAAAGCTGCAGCAGTCTGATCCTGCATGCATTGAGCTTGGGAGCCAAGGATTACATTATAAAACCTTTTCGTATACAATCTCTTATAAGCGCTGCAAATACAGTGCTGCAATGGGATAGCGTCATAAGTAATCACACGCTATAAAGTGTATACTGTAAAATCATTGACTTATAAAACTTCTTCTATTACCCGTAGTGCATTCTTGTAGAAAACCTTGTCTATTTCTTCCTCCTTGAATCCATTTTGCTTCAAGGCCGAGGCCAATCTATCCATTTCTCCTATATTGGCAATTTCGCAGCTGTGCATTGTACCGTCGAAGTCTGTTCCAATTGCCATTACGTCAATACCGCCTATGTTTCTAATATGCTTAAGATGCCTTAGCATATCTCCAATTGTACTTAATGCGGTAGGCTCTCCCTCATTCAGAAAAAAGCTTTCTACATTCAAGCCCATGATTCCGCCTTTTTCTGC
>JAQSYB010000127.1 GCA_029256365.1 Clostridia bacterium | reverse complement strand
GTGATAATATTTTTCCATGGCCCCTGATAGTCCCTTACTCTGCTTTCGGTATCTACTTTCTCCACTAACTGTTTTGCTTCCAAATCAAGCTGCTCTGTTCCTTCATGAACTAATTCATTAAAAGAATCTATGCAGTTGTCTTCCGTTTTTTTCTTTTCATCCTTTTTCAAGTAATCACCTCCGTGTTTTATTCGTAAATTTGTATTTTAATAATATTAACCGCAAATTGGCATTTATGACATTATAACACAAAAGTTAGTAAAATCAAGCACTTATATGTGTGGAATAATTTATCTTTTGTTATTTTGTGTTTCTAAAATGCATAAATTATATCTTATGTTGTTTCATCGAAGACAGGTGCGTTTCATCTTACAATTCAGTTCAAGTAATAAAACATCAAATTATCGATACAATTAATTATATGAAATTTTAGGATGTGATAAGATGAATAAAAAAGGTGTATCAACATTAAAAGTAGCAGCTACATATATAGGAACAGTTGTTGGAGCAGGATTTGCTACGGGTCAGGAACTGCTTCAGTTTTTTTCGAAATTCGGTGCAATGGGATTAGCAGGACTTTTAATTTCAGCCGTAATGTTTATAGTATTCGGATATATTATTATGGATTTAGGTAAAAAGCTCAACGCTCGTTCCCATGTTGAGATAATTTTATATTCAAGCGGAAGCCAGATTGGAACGGTAATTGATTATTTAATAACCATATTCCTGTTCGGATCTTTCACTGCAATGATAGCAGGAACCGGTGCACTTTTTACCCAGCAGTTAAATTTGCCCGGATTAATGGGCAATCTATTAATGGCAGTTCTTACGGCATTAACTGTATTGACCGGAATAAACGGTGTTATAAACTCTATCAGCTTTGTTGTTCCATTTTTGTTGGTGGCAGTTATAGGAACCAGTGTCTTTTCAATAATAAGCACTCCCCCAGACTTAGGTCATGCAATAAATGCAGTTGAAGTGTCAGGCGGATTAATGAACAATTGGTTATTATCAGCAGTATTGTACGTTTCCTATAATACTGTTCTTTCAATTGCAGTTTTAGGCCCTCTTGGTGCTTCAGCTCAAAATAAAAAAGCTATAAGAAACGGATCAATATTAGGCGGTTTGGGGCTTGGTATGGGATCAATAATGATTTATCTTGCATTGTCAGGTAACGCTTCTGAAATTGAAGGTCTGGAAGTTCCCATGATTTATGTGGCAGGCAAAATTTCATATTTTGTTCAAATACTATATGCATTGGTTCTTACAGCAGAGGTTTACACAACCGCGGTTGGTTCTCTGTATGGATTTACAGCAAGAATCACAGATATTCAAAAAAATCCCGTCAAAGGAAGAATTGTTGTTGCAGCATCAACAGTAGCTGCACTGCTATCAAGTCAGTTTGGTTTCACCAACCTTGTAAAGTATTTGTACCCTATTGAAGGCTACTGTGGCATAATACTTTTGGTAAGTTTAGTATATACAACATTTAACAGCAAGCGAATCCGCAAAGTCAAATATTAAACTCCTCTATTCTATTACAGAATTTAATAAAACAAGAATGCCCTGGCGATTAAATTTAACCAGGGCACTTATTATAATATTTATTTATTATTTTGAGGCAGCAGTACCTGCTATTCTTCCAAATACAACAAAGTCTACAATTGCATTTCCACCTAGTCTATTTCCGCCGTGGATACCGCCTGTAATTTCACCTGCACAGTATAACCCTTCAATTACAGTCCCATCAGCTCTTAATACATTAGTATTTTCGTTTATTCTGACACCACCCATAGTGTGATGAACAGCTGGTTTACGAGGATATGCATAATATGGACCATTCTCAAGCTTTCCGCTATATGAAACTCTTCCAAACGGATCAGCTTTTCCTGAATCTACATAGTTGTTGTAGTCTTCAACAGTCTTTTTAAGTGTCTCAGCAGGCACATTTAATTTCTCTGCAAGTTCCTCCAGTGTGTCACCTGAAACATATCCTGCATAATTTGTATCAAGATAGTATGATAACAGCTGTCCTCCTAATGCTTTTTGTGTTTTTGGATCAGGTATACTGTCTGCACTTTGGAGCATGTACATTATACCGTCAGTCTGGGCGATGATTGCTTTTGACATTTCATCACGTCTTCCATCTTCTCTGACAAAACGCTCGCCTTCTTTGTTAATAAACAAAGAACTTCCCTTGCCCATAACAATATCATAAGTTGCTCCAGTCTGTGGGTTGCAATATGGAAGAAGTTGTATTTGATCCATGTCAATAAGTTCTGCTCCAGCATCTCTTGCCATGAATATTCCATCTCCTGTTACACCAGGCATATTGGATGTAGGAACGTTAGGTCCTAAATCAGGCCACTTTTCACCTTCACAATATTCCTGTCTCAACTCTACATTACCTGCAAATCCTCCGGTAGCCAGAATTACACCTTTATTTGCTTTAAATGTGTACTTGCTTCCATCACTGCCTTCAGCCACAACTCCTATAACCTTGTCGCCTTCAGTTATTAGAGATTTACCAGTGCAATTCATTATTTGTTTATAATTATCTTTACCTTCAAGATCATCTGTGAATGCTTTAATATAAGCAGTTCCATTTGGCATTGTTGAAGAATGTGTTCTTGGATAGAGTGAACCGCCTCCATGAGTTATAATAGGACTAAACTCAGCGCCCATGCTTTCCAGCCATTTTAATCCATCTAAAGCACTAGCTGTAAGAATCTTAACCAGACTTAAATTGGCAATTTTGTCGCCGCCGTTCCATGTTTGAAGTGCAAACCAGTTCGGACTGTCAAACAATGTCTTATCAGTCTTTAAGTATTCTTCATATTCTTTTTTTACAGTTTCCATCAAAGCCTTATGTTCATCATTTATCGGAGTTTCTGAAACTGCAGATGTAATAAGAGTCTCTAAACTTTCTGATCTTTTTTCCTCTGCGTAATCCTGAAGTTCGCTATCAGGTGCATTGTAAATTCCACCGGCTACTATTGAGTTACCACCCAGAAAACCAGTTTTTTCAATAAGTATTACAGAAGCACCATTGTTTGTTGCAGCTACAGCAGCCGACAAACCTGCGCCGCCTCCGCCTACTATAATTACATCAGCTGTCTCTTCAATATTACTTGGAGCTGGTTTTTCACCTGCAACCTTCAATGCAGCAATATCGGCACCTGCCTGTGTTAAACAATCCTCAGCTGCACTTAAAATTGCACGGCTGGATATTGTAACGCCTGAAACTGTATCAACAGCAAGAGACTGTTTTTCAACTATAGCATCAGGTATTTGGCTTACAGCTATGTCCCCTACTCCAGGAGTTTCCATATGACTTGTTACCTTTGCTTCTGATATTGCATTGTTGCTCACCTTCAATTCTAACGTTAAAGGCCCATGCATTCCATTTACTGTAGAAGTATATGTTCCGTCTTTCATTGCAGCTGAATTTTCTACAACCGGTTCCGCTGCTGGTTGTTCTGTTGTTTTAGCACAACCTGCCATTGATGATAAAATTAGGCAGACTACTAAAACAATTGATAATAACTTTTTCCCCATTTTTTTCTCCTCCAATATAGATGTCAAATAAACACATATATAATTCTAAACCTATTTGTTAAAATGTCAACAAATAGTTACATATAATATATAACTTGGAATTAAATAGATTAATTTAACGTTTTTGCCTACTTTACTAAAGTACAGCTTGAAAAGTACATTTGTTAAAATTCACAAAAGCATACTATTGATTAGTTAAATTCTTTGTTATTTTTGCATTTTCCGATATTTTTTTCACATTTTAAAATTAATATTATTAAAACTGTTTTACAAATATCAAAACACTAGATTATTTTACCCCGTGTCATATTGTTTCCTTTGCCAACAATAAATATGAAGTCTTAAAGGCATAAGCATCGTTGGACAAGAATTGCTTAATAATGTAAAATATAGCAAACTGAAGCTGAACTTAACCATATATAAAAATAACAAATGTATGATTAAAATAATATTTTAATAGGAGTAATTGTATGGATAAAAAAGAAAACTCTTTGAACAATGGTCTATCTATCAGAAACTTTACTCTAGATGATGTTGATTACGTAATAACGGGACACCATAACATGTATGAAGCTGAGTACGGTTTGAACACCGGTGTCTGGAAATCATACGTAGCAGATGCTGTAAATGATTTTGTCAATAAATATGATGACGAAAAAGATTGCATGGTTATTCTTGATTTTAATGGAACATCTTCAGGCAGTGCAGCTATAAAACATATTGACGACGATACAGCCCAGTTTAGATTCTTCTTGATAGAACCTGAATTAAGAGGATTAGGTGCTGGTCATATACTTTTTGATAAGGCCATAGACTTCTGCAGAGAAAAAGGATATAAACACGTATTTTTGTGGACATTCAGCACACTGATGGCAGCTAGACATCTATACAAAACAAAAGGCTTCAATATTACAGAAACTCATGAAAACAATGAATGGGGAACAGAAGTTCTTGAAGAAGAACGATGGGATATGAATTTGTAGAAAGCTAACTATTTGTTGGTACGGTCTTTATACTCATTGAAAAAGTATAACCAGTCATCCTGAACGTTAGTGAAGGATCTCATTTTTTATTGAAAACATGAGATTCTTCGGCTGCGCCTCAGAATGACAACGTCCAAATATATACTTTGACGCCAAGAAAGTGCCAAGCAAATTGGCACTTTCTTATTTTTGGAATTTTACTGTTAACTTAAGACATCAGTATTTTTATTTAGTTGCTTATTTCAATACCATGTCGATGAATCTCATGAGTATGGCAGATACTTCTGCACGTGTTGCATTTCCATTCGGATTCAGAAGTTTGCCTGGCAATCCTGTAATCAGACCTTTTTCTACTGCCCATGACATAGGCTCCAGAGCATAATCAGAAACTTTGTCTTGATCGTTGAAGCCTGTTAAGTTTCCTCTGCTCTTTGTTTCCAATCCCAGGTATGAAGCATATCTGTAAAGTATTGTAGCCAGCTGTTCTCTTGTTATGCTATCATCAGGACCGAATATGCCTTGGCTGTATCCGCTGACAATACCGTTGGTTGCTGCCCATGAAACTGCATCTGAGTACCACTGACCATCAGAAATATCAGTGAACATTACACCTTTTTTATTTTGTATGCCATCCAGTCTGTGAAGCACCGTAACCAGCATTGCACGGTTCATGTTCATATCCGGAGAGAAGTTGTTGTTCCCCGTACCCATGAACAGACTGCGAGATGTAATGAAATTGATTTGTTCCTCACCCCAGTGGCCTGCAATGTCACCGAAGCTCTGAATATTATTCGTCACTTCGTACTTACCTCCTGACGGTGCCATGAAAACAAACAAGCCATTGCTGAATATGGACCAGGTTACAACTTTTCTGCTGCCGACACTGTTGATGTATGAAACA
This sequence comes from Clostridia bacterium, assembly GCA_029256365.1. GTDB lineage: Bacteria > Bacillota > Clostridia > Lutisporales > Lutisporaceae > GWB2-37-7. The sequence goes on along the minus strand of JAQSYB010000127.1, from coordinate 606 downwards.
ATCCAGCCATTTCCTCCCATTGCAGTTTTGTCAGGTACTATGTCATTGACGTCATCGCCTTCTGTCAATGCACCTTTAGGAATTATTATTCTGAATCCGTTGCCTTCAATTAATATGCTCATTGTTTTGTTGAGTTCAATTAATTTTAAGTTTGTTTCTTCAGAAATTATATTTTTTTCATCTGTGAGAGTCACAATTACTTTTCCCGCTGCAAACTGCAAATCTTCAATAAGTATTTCATTTGGCGCAATTACTGCACCACCTCCGCCTCCGCCGCCAAATTCACCGCCGGAAGAGGATTTTTCGAAGACTGCCGAGACAATAACATCCGCTGCAACCATCTGGAATTTATTTGCTGCCACATCAATTTTCTTTGTCTCAGTGCCTGACATGTAACTTACAGACCATTCAGTGAATTTGTAACCGCTGACTGGAGCTGCCGTCAACGTGATTTCTTCTCCTTCCACTGCATTGCCCACACAATTTATAGAACCATAATTTGCAAAAGCCGTGACTTGATAAATTTTCTTTGTTTCTGCTGTGATTGTTGTATCATTGATTATTGAACCAATGACCATGCTCCAGCTTCCGTTTTTATCTGCTGGC
>JAQSYB010000126.1 GCA_029256365.1 Clostridia bacterium | reverse complement strand
TTTTGTAAGCAGCTTTTGGTTATTTATACTATCGGGATTGATATTTACAATTGGAGAAATTATTGAAGCGACAAATGCAGGAGTATATGTTGCAAACCACTCACCGATTAACCATAGAGGAAGATTCAATGCAATCATTCCATTGGTAACCGGTATGGGAGCGACCTTTGGACCTAAGATTTTTGGTGTCTATAGTGATACCTATGGATTAACAAGCATGTGGATTCTTTGCTTTGTACTATCGATGATTTCAAGTTTATTTATGCTATGGCTGAGGGTATTCGAGGACAAATGGCATGATAAAAAATATAGCAGAGCCTTATAGGCTCTGCTATATTAACAACTCCTTATAGGCTCTGCTATATTAACAACTGCTTCTTTGGCCATTTGGATATACTACAAAGCCCTTTCTAAAGAAACCACTGATGTAATCTACATCAAAGCTGCTAAATACTTCTTCGTAGAAGTCTTCCACATAAAATTTTATATCATCAACCTGAATAACAAGGTCCCATTCTGTTGGTTCGCCCGGAACCAATCCAAATATGGGGCCCGCTCAGCTATTGCTAACTACGTCGATTCTATAGCTCTTTATCTGCGCTTTTACCAGCTCTTCTTTTGCTTTATCTGATAATATGATATTCATACAATACACCTCCTGTACACATACCCTGTATGGGTATTATACGATATTACAGCTCTTTTTTCAATATTTGTTAATATTTAAATTAATTTTAGACAAGAGACTTTGTAAGTGTATGATGGTATCACTTTTAATATTGGCAAAATGCTTTGTATTGATAATAAATAATATTTGTTTTATGATAATGCTATATTCAGATTTCGGAGGAATAAAATGAATCCATTCAAAGAGTACAATAAAATTAGTAAAATAGGCGGGTATGGCAAGTTATTTTATGGTGCTGTTTATATCATGCTTGCATCAACTGCTATGGCTTCCTACATGATTAGGCATTACTATGTTTATGGACAATGGGCAATGGATGGTGTTTTGCAGAGCATTATGAAAAGTATAAGAACACCCTGGCTTGATGCGATTTTTAAGGGAATAACTGCTACAGGAGAAACGCTGCCTGTCATAGCGGCTACTCTTTTCATAATAATAGCTTTGGTATTTCATAAAAAAATGAAGGAAGCAGCAATTCTTGCATGCTACATGCTGGGAGTTTGGCGCTTAAACGAGTTTCTCAAGGTGCTGTTTCATAGACCCAGACCTGCTGCAAGCATGCATCTTGTTGAAATAGGACATTACAGTCAAGCAAACAGCTACAGCTTGCCCAGTGGACATTCTATGAATCTGATGGCATTGGTGCTTTTGTCTATATATCTGGTATGGATTTTTGTAAAAAATAAGAAGCTTAATACTAGTCTAACAGCTTTGCTGTTGGCCTATGGACTTTTGACGGGTATCAGCAGAGTTTATTTGAACGTGCATTATTTCAGTGATGTAATTACTGGCTGGAGCATTAGTGCTGCGTGTGCTTCGGCAATCATTATGATGCATCAATACATTTGCAGTAAACAAAAAGCATCCATCTATTAACTATGTCGTAACATATTGCTAAAACATAACAAAATCCTAGATTTGTAGAGGATTTTGTTTTTTTTTGTAGAATAGAATTATTACCATGAAGTTTTTTAAGTAAATTTGCGATAGATAGAAAACCCGAAGGGATGTGATTTTTTGATTCAACTGATCAATGTAAATAAAAAGTTTGCCAACGGACATGTGGCCTTGAATAATGTAAGTCTTAACATTGAAAATGGGGAGTTTGTTTTTCTTGTTGGTACCAGCGGGGCGGGAAAATCAACTATTATAAAGCTGTTAATGAAGGAACTAGAGCTTGATTCCGGTAAAATAATTGTAGATGATAAGGACATCACAAAAATAAAAAGAAGCCATATACCTCATTTGAGAAGAAGTATGGGTGTGGTATTCCAAGACTTTAGACTGCTCCAAGATAAAACAGTATATGAAAACGTCGCTTTTGCAATGGATGTTGTGGAAGCGGCTTCAAAGGATATCCGAAGACAAGTACCCATGATGCTTGGGATGGTTGGCTTAAGTAAGAAGTCAAAGCAGTATCCCCATCAGCTGTCGGGAGGAGAGCAGCAAAGAGTTTCCATAGCTAGAGCCATGGTAAACAGTCCTTCCATTTTGGTTGCTGATGAGCCTACGGGCAATTTGGATCCAGAGATGTCCGTAGAAATTATGAAGCTGTTTAGTGAAATAAATCAAAGAGGAACAACTGTAATTATGGCAACCCATGATTTGCATATCGTTGATAAAATGAAAAAAAGGGTTGTTGAAATAAATGAAGGCAATATAATCAGAGATGAAAGACGAGGTGGATATTTCAGTGAAAATCAGAACCGCTAAGTTTTTTGTCAAGGAGGGCTTTGGCAGTCTCCGAAAAAACAAAACCATGAGTGCTGCCTCTATCAGTTCTGTAATCGCTGCATTGCTGGTAATATCAATATTTTTTATCATTGTTATCAATGTGGATTATGCAGCATCAAAACTGGAATCACAAATTGAAATGAAGGTTTATCTCCACGACAACCTAAGTGAGGCCATTGTAAGCTCGATGACCAAAGAGCTGAAGACCATTTCAGGAGTTCAGGACATTCAATTTATACCAAAAGCGCAAGCCTTAACGGACTTGAATAAGCAATGGGGCGACAACTCATATCTTCTGGAAGGCTTAGAAGGGGATAACCCTTTGCCAGACAGCTTTAAAGTGACATTGACAGATCCAAGCAAAGCAAATTCCGTAGCTTTGGCCATATCCTCCATGTCAAATATTGAAAGAGTTGTTTATGGGAAGGAAGAGCTGGAGAAACTGCTCAAAACAACATATATTCTTAGGGTCAGCAGTTTGGTCATTATTACGATATTGGTTTTTATATCAATATTTATCATATCCAATACGATTAAATTGACTGTATATGCAAGACGCAGGGAAATCAGCATCATGAAATATGTCGGTGCTACAGACTGGTTTGTACGGGGTCCTTTCATTGTGGAAGGGATACTATTGGGCTTATTCGGAAGCTTTATTACTACACTTGCTGTTGGTATTGGATATTATTACAGCAGCAATCTCATCAAGAATCAAATGATAGGGCTGTTGTCTGTAACCTTAATGCCATTTGGAGAAGTAATAAACAGCCTTGCAATGCTGTTGACAGCCGTAGGCTTGTTGATAGGCATCATTGGAAGTTTTCTATCCGTAAGAAAATTTATCAAGGTATAGGAGGTATCTGCATGTTGAAAAGGATAATAGCTATTTTGCTGATTTGTATATTTGCAACAACTGTAATGATTTCAGCAGATACGGATTCTGACTTAAAGAAACAATTAGAAAAAAATGATAAGCTGCTGCAGGAAACCAAAAACAGCATCAATAAAAAGGAAAGCGAAAAGAAAAGCATTTCCAAGCAGGTAGAAGAACTGGACAATAAGCTGAATCAAACAGAGAAGGAATTGGACACTGTTGAGGGACAATTGACCACACTAGAGTCGCAAATATTGGTTACCAAAAGAGATTTGGAACGAGCTGCGCAAGATGCTGATGGGCAGAAGGAGCTATTAAAGAAAAGAGTCAGAGTGATGTATGAAACTGGTTCTGTAGGGTATTTGTCAGTAATCTTGGACTCAGCCAGCTTTGGAGATTTTATATCTAGAGTGGATTTTTTAAAGAAGATTATGAATTATGATGTGAATCTATTGCAGGATATGAAGCTTCAACGTGACACGATAGCACAAAAAGAAGCGCAGCTGCAAAGCGAGATGGATGAAAAGGAAAGGCTGAAGCAACAGATTGGAGACAAGAAGGAGCAGGTTGCTTCTGCAAAGGATGATAGAACCAAGGTCTTAAATAATCTGCTGAAGGATTTAAAAGAGCTTAATCGACTAGAGGACAAGCTCCTACAAGAATCTAAGGAATTAGAGAAGAAAATACTGGCATTGCAATCAAACGGTAAATATACACAAGGCAAGATTGGATGGCCTGTGCCATCAAGCACAAGGATTACATCTCCTTATGGATATAGAATACATCCAATTCTAAAGACAAAGAAGCTTCATACAGGTATAGACATCGGTGCAAAATCGGGATCTGCAGTTCTTGCTGGTAATGCCGGAAAGGTAATTTTCGCAGGTTATTACGGAGGCTATGGCTATACTGTCATCATTGACCACGGCGGGAAGATATCCACCTTATATGCCCATAATTCCAAGCTTCTAGTGAAAGAAGGAGACGAGGTAAAAAGAGGGCAAGATATTGCAAAGATAGGCAGTACAGGGCTTTCCACGGGACCTCATCTGCACTTTGAAGTGAGAGAAAATGGACAGCACAAAAATCCAATGAATTATTTAGGAAAATAGCATAAGGACCTATAAAACAAATGATCTTGTTTTATAGGTCCTTTTTTTATACTCAAATAAATAAATTGTACCAAAAACAAGGCTGTTTAATATAATGTAGCAGGACAAGTCAAAAGCTTTTACAACACCTCAAGGCAACGAAGCGGCATAATGGGAATTTGAAGTGGAAGAGCATTGAGATGAGGTTATGAGCAGCCAGTGTTAATTAATCTGATAAAGAGGAGTGGTAATTTTGTCACTTGCAAGCCAAGAGCCAATTAATGAAGTATTGGCCAATTATGATTTTAAGGTATTGGGTGTAACCAATGAAAATTATAAGGAGAAAAAGGGAGTATGGTGGGTGAAAACTCCAGTTGGAGATAAAATCTTAAAAAAGGTTTCATGCTCTGAGCAGACACTGAAATTCCTTTTGTCTGCTGTGGACCATCTTACAAAGAATGGTATTCTGCTTCCAAAGGTCAATAAGACCAAAACAGGAGCAGATTACGTTATGCTCAATAATATCTGTTTTACACTTACTGATGCAATAAAGGGCAGTACCCCAAGCTATGACTCTCCCAAAGAATTATCTGCCATTGTAAAGGAGCTGGCAAAGTTCCACAAAGCATCAGCAGGCTTTAAGGTGTTGGATGATACAAAGCCAAAGGAACACCTTGGTACTTGGATAGAAAGCTATACAAGTGTGTTGGAAGCCATGAATGAATTTTATAAAAACGAGGTTCAAACTGGAGGGAACACTCCTATTGGTAAGCTGATTGTTTCTGAATTTCCTTATTTCTTGGAAAGAGGACGAAAAGTAATCAGTGAGCTACAGGGTCCGGAATATAAGAACTGGGTTGATAAAATACGGGACATAGGATGTTTGTGCCACCAAGATTTCGCAGCGGGCAATTTAATTTTAACATCTGCTGGATTATATGTAATTGACACAGATTCAATCACATTTGAATTGCCAGCTAGAGACATTAGAAAGCTTTTCAACAAAATCATGAAAAAGTCAGGAAAAGCCAATACAGAACTAGCAAAAAACATCGTTGCTTACTATCAATCGGTAAATCCCTTGTCTGCTGATGAGTGGAAGGTTGTGAAGTGCGACCTGATGTTCCCACACCTATTCTTTGGCGCTATGAGCAAATATTACAATCAAAGAGAAGATTCCTGGACAACAGAAAAATACATGCGAAGAATCAAAGAAATGGCTGAGGTAGAAAAGTCAATGGCATCTATGTATGATAATTTTGATTTATTAACGCAGAACATTGGCAAGTAAAATATAGTTATGAAAGGATCGAAAAATATGAGTGAAGTTATGAAGGAGTCTATAAAAGAATTGGATGATTTGGCTGTCAGGGTTTTGCAGGAATATGATATTACACCCAAAAGCATTACAATCATCCAAAGCGGCTCCATAAAAACTGTGTGGAAAGTGAACACAGCGAACCAGGTCTTATGTTTAAAAAGATTGAAACAAACCTATGACAAGGTTCAATTTTCTGTAAATGCGCAGATTTACATCAAAAAATCCGGTGGAAATGTTCCTGGAATTATATTGAATCGAGAAGGTCAGCCAGTTGTACAATACAATGATCAACTGTTCGTTGTGTACGAATGGTTGGAGGGAAAAGACCTGAACTTTAGCAATAAAACAGATCTTGAAGCAGCCCTCAAAGGCCTTGCGGCCTTCCATAAAGCATCCAAAGGATATCAGTATCCAGAAGGTGCCAGAGAATCGGTCAAATTCGGAAGATGGCCAGAACAGTACACCTCTATGAGAAACAGATTTGAGACATGGAAGGATGTAGCATTGCAAAATAGTACGAATAAGTCTCACTTTGGTAAATCACCGTATAATAGCCTATCAACTCCGGATTCTGATTTAAAGGTGCTCTGTCATCAAGACTTTGGAAAAGGAAATGCAATTTCTACAGCTGAGGGAATCATTGTTCTTGATCTAGATTCCGTAACCTATGATTTCTCTGCAAGAGACTTAAGAAAAATAATAGGTAAATTGGCTGTTGATGGGGATGCATTTAATGTCAACAAGATAAATGAAATCCTAAACTGGTACTCCAGTGAAAACCCGATCACTGATAATGAAAAGAAAATTCTATATATTGATTTGTTGTTCCCACATTGGTTCCATGGCCTAATCAAAGATCAGTATATAAAAAATAAACAGGCAAGCCCATCGGAAATTGAAAGGATGGCAAGATTTGAGAAAGCAAAAATTCCAGCATTAATGAAATTACTTGAATAGAGGTGTAACCATTGAAAATTGCTTTTATTTGTACAGAAAAGCTTCCTGTTCCAGCCGTTGCCGGTGGGGCAATTCAACAATATATTCAGGGCATCTTGCCATATATAGTAGGTCAGCATAAAATAACCATTTTTAGCATTGCACATCCAAGCTTGCCCAGTAGAGAGAAAAATGAGGGGCTGCAGTATATAAGAGTGCCAGGCAGTAGCTCTAAGGAATACATCAACAATGTAATGGAGCAATTGGTGGATAAATATCAGCTTGTGCATGTTTTCAATAGACCTCTCTGGGTGCCTCTATTAAGGCAGAGACTGGTGAAAGCAAAGATCAGTCTCAGTATGCATAATGAAATGTTTTTCCCAAGTAAGATACCACCCGATAAGGCAATGGAATGTATAGAAAGTGCAGAATTTATTACTACAGTTAGTCAATTTATTGCGGATGGTATTAGAAAGCTTTATCCAAGCGCAGATAAAAAACTGAAGGTCGTTTATTCTGGAGTTGATGTTGATAATTATCAACCAGGCTGGTCTAAGCAAGGCATTGAAAATAGAAATAGTTTAAAATCAAAGCTGAATATTAAGAAGGATAAGATTGTCCTTTATGTAAGCAGGCTTAGCCCTAAGAAAGGTTCTGATTTGGTGCTGCAAGCAATGAAGACTGTAATGGAAAGCAGAAACGATGTGGCATTGGTGATTGTAGGAAGCAAATGGTATGGGGACAACAAGGTAGATGACTTTACACAGTCCCTGAATACACTTGCCAAGACACTAAAAGGTCCAGTTGTGTTTACTGGATTTGTTACACCGGCAGAAATGGCTAGCTATTACAATTTGGGAGATGTTTTTATATGCGCTTCACAGTGGGAGGAGCAATATGGAAATGGTATTGCAATAGACGATTACAGCAATCCTAAGGTTTTTGCAGAAAAAATCAATTATCTTTTAGACAATCAAAAGGCAGCAATGGAATTTGGAAAAACTGGACGTGATTTGGCAGTTAAAAAGTATAGCTGGGAAAGAGTCGCAAATGACTTGTTAAAGTTATTTCGTGAAGTGAAAAAAGAATCTTAAAGCAATCGCCTAAAGCAAAATCAAGTAGCAATAAATAGTTATTATTGTTACTTGATTTTGTTAACAGTTTTTAAACTTAAAAATGGGGTGGGAATATGAACATTGCAGTTATTGGTTCGGGGTATGTAGGGCTGGTGACGGGAGGCTGCTTGGCACAATTGGGCATGAACGTTATTTGCATGGATATTGATAAAGATAAAATTGCAAAACTAAAGGATGGCATCATTCCAATCTATGAACCCGGTCTTGAGGAAGTAATAAAAGTAAACCATAGCTCTAAGAGATTAAGCTTTACTACGAATATGAAAGAGGCTGTTGATCATGCTGAAGTTATTTTTATTGCAGTTGGCACACCACCGCAGCAGGACGATTCAGCGGATCTGAAATATGTGTATCAAGCGGCACGGGATATTGCGAGCTATATGGAAGATTACAAGATTATAGTAAATAAAAGTACTGTTCCAGTAGGGACAGGGTATAGAGTAAAGGCTGAAATCCAAAGTATCTTAACACGGAGAAATAAAGCATTTGAGTTTGATGTTGTATCCAATCCTGAGTTTTTACGGGAAGGAACTGCTGTGAAGGACTTCTTAAAGCCTGACAGAATCGTAATTGGCGCAGAAAGTGAAGCTGCATTGAAGCGGATGAAAAGGATATATGATGTGCAGATTCATTTGGATATACCAATGGTAGTGACCAATTTGGAAACAGCTGAGATGATAAAATATGCTTCTAATGCTTTTTTGGCCACAAAAATTAGCTTTATAAACGAGATAGCTGATATGTGTGACCTTTGTAATGCGGATATTGGCATTGTATCCAAAGCAATGGGATTGGACAATAGAATAGGAGCTAAGTTCTTAAGTCCCGGACCAGGCTATGGTGGGAGCTGTTTTCCTAAGGATACAAAGGCCTTGCTAACCATAGGAAAAAATCTTGGGTACATACCAAAGATTGTAGAAAGTACGATAGAAGTAAACGATAACCAGCCAATGCTGATGTGTAATAAAATAGAAAATGCAATTGGCTGTTTGGAAAACAAGACCATAGCGATACTAGGCATTGCTTTTAAACCCGAAACCGACGACATACGAGAAGCGCCGGCTGTAAGCATTATGAAAACACTATTGGGTAAGGGTGTTAAAATTAAAGCCTATGATCCGGAAGCGATGGAAAACATGAAGAAGCTCCATCCAGATCTAGATATTGAGTATTGTGGGGATAGCTACTCGGCCTGTGAAGGTAGTGATGGTATTGTACTAGTAACGGAGTGGCAGGAGTTTCTGAATCTTGATTTTTTAAGGCTGAAATCATCTGTAAGAACACCTGTTTTTATTGACCTTAGAAATGCTTATATGCCTAGCTATATAAAGAATCTAGGATTCCTATATAAAGGAGTGGGAAGAAAATGAGTACTGTTCTAGTTACTGGAAGTGCTGGATTTATAGGGTCTCATTTGTCTGAAAAGCTTCTGGAACTTGGACATGATGTCATTGGTCTAGATAACTTCAATCACTACTATGATCCACTGATAAAAAGAAAAAATATAGCAGCAGCTGAGGCAAATCCCAAATATACGCTTATTGAAGGTGATATAAGAGATGAAAATCTACTAAATCACCTATTTACCACCTATAAAATAGATGCAGTTGCTCACATTGCAGCCCTTGCAGGAGTTAGGGCATCTATAGAAAAACCACTGGAGTATATCGATGTAGATATAAAAGGAACCGTCAATCTTCTTGAACATAGTAGAATTTACAACGTAAAGAAATTTATCTATGCCTCAACCTCCTCTGTTTATGGGTTGAATTCAGCACCCTTTCAAGAAAGTGATAGCATAAGCTCGCCGATTTCACCTTATGCAGCAGCGAAGCATGCAGGAGAATTGTTTTGTCACACATATCATAGTCTTTATGGGCTGCCCATTGTATGTTTAAGGTTCTTTACAGTGTATGGACCAAGGCAGAGACCGGAGATGGCCATACACTATTTTACAAGAAGTATAGCAGAGGGGAAACCCATTGCAATCTTTGGCGATGGGTCAAGCTCAAGAGATTATACTTATGTTGAAGATATTGTAAACGGAATTGCAGCTTCGATTCAACTCAATTGCGCATTTGAGATATTTAATTTAGGGAATTCTAATCCAGTAAAGCTCAACTACCTGATTGATCTAATTGAAAAAGAGCTTGGGAAGCCTGCCCATAGGAAATATATCGCCATGCAAAGCGGTGATGTGGAGCATACTTGTGCAGACATCACAAAATCTAAAGCCATACTGGGATACAATCCATCGGTGAGCATCGAGGAAGGCATTCAAAGGTTTGTTTATTGGTTTAAAAAAGAGGGTGACGGCTTATGAAAATAAAGAAAGCAGTAATTCCAGCTGCTGGCCTTGGAACCAGATTTTTGCCAGCTACAAAAGCCTTGCCGAAGGAAATGCTTCCTATTGTAGATAAGCCTGCAATCCAATATATAATAGAAGAGGCGGTAAACTCAGGTATTGAAGAAATATTAATCATAACCGGCCGAAACAAAGGAGCCATTGAGGATCACTTTGATTTATCATATGAAATCGAAGCTGAGCTGAACAATAAGAAGAAATTTGAACTTTTAGATTTGGTAGATAAGATTTCAAATTTGGCTCAGATTTATTATACGCGACAAAAGGAACCAAAGGGGCTAGGGCATGCTTTGCTTTGTGCGAAGACCTTTGTTGGCAATGAGCCCTTTGCAGTTATGCTTGGGGATGATGTGATAGATAGCAGGATTCCGTGTCTGAAACAAGTCATTGAGATATATGATAGATTCCATGCAAGTATTGTAGGGGTACAGGAGGTTCCGAAATCACAATTAAATAAATATGGAATTATAAGTGCCAGCAAAATAGAAAATAAGGTTTATGTGGTAAAGGATCTGATAGAAAAGCCAGAAATAGATAAGGCACCTTCGAATATGGCAATCCTAGGAAGATATATTATTACCCCTGGAATATTTGCGCTTTTAGAGAATGCCCAACCAGGAAAAAATGGTGAGATACAATTGACGGATGCTTTAAAAAAGCAATTAAAGCTTGAACCAATATATGCTTATATATTTGATGGAAAAAGATACGATATAGGAGATAAAATGGGTTTTCTCAAAGCAAATGTTGAGATTGCACTGAAGCAGAAGGATATACGAGATGATTTTTTAACTTTTTTAAAGGATCAAGTGGAGTATAACTGTTTAAAGATCTTGGATTAAAATAGAAAAGCCATCCAGAAAAGAGGTCTACTGAAATGGAATATCGCCTTCTGTTAATAAAATAGCAGGAGGCGTTTTTTTTACATATATTGTGGAAAGACTTGCAGAAGAATGCATATTTGACACATAATGCGGCAATATTATACAATATAAATGCAAATCATTTGCAAATGGAGGTTAAATGAAATGAAAAAACTACTATCAATCATAATGGCCGCTGTACTGGTTACAGGGTTTGCAGCATGTAGTAGACCTGCTGAGAAGCCGACACAACAAAGCGGCCTCACGATATATACAAGCTTTTATCCAATGCAATTTTTGGTATCTGAAATAGCGGGGGATAAAGCGGAAATAATAAGCTTGGTGCCGGCAGGGGTGGAGCCTCACGATTGGGAGCCAAAGCCTAGGACCTTAGCTGAGCTGCAGGAGTCAGATATGCTGAAGAAGAACTGCTTTATGATCCTCATGTTTGGGTTAGTCCTGCAAAGTACAAGCAGCAGGCACATAATGTTTTAAATGCATTGGTTGAAATTGATGCTGAAAACCGTGAATACTATGAAACAAACTTCAATAAGCTGGCAGAACAGCTGGATAAGCTGGATGGAGATTATAGACAAGCAGCAATAGACTTTAAGAGCAAGGTGTTTATTGTATCTCATGCAGCCTTTGAATACATGGCTAAGGAATATGGCTTAACACAGCTTCCGATTAGAGGCGTTACACCACAAGCAGAACCCAGCCCTGCAAAGCTGGCAGAGTTGGCGGAAATATGCAAAAAAAACAATATAAAGTATATCTTCTTTGAAAGTCTAGTAAGCCCCAAGCTGTCTCAAACTTTAGCCGATGAGGTGGGCGCTGAAATTTTAGTGCTGAATGATGGACAGGGCATTACTGAGGAAGAAATCAAACAAGGAAGAACCTATATAACAATTATGTATGAAAATCTAGAAAATCTAAAGAAGGCGTTGATGCAATGATGAAAACCCCGATTATTGAGGCGAAGGATATAAGCTTTGCCTATGAAGGCAGAAATATATTGGACAATACTTCCCTGGACATATATCCTGGAGACTTTATGGCTATTATAGGGCCAAACGGCTCAGGCAAAAGTACCTTGATGAAAATATGTACAGGCTTGATTAAGCCGAAGCAAGGAAACGTAGTGCTGTTTGGTAAGGAAATCAATAAATTCAAGGAATGGGGCCGCCTGGGATATATCCCACAAAAGGCAACCTCCTTCAATCAGGATTTTCCAGCTACGGTAGAGGAGGTTGTAAAATCCAATCTATACTCTAGAATCGGCCTGATGGGCAGGGTAAAAAAACAGCATATTCAAAAGGTGCACGAGGTTTTGGATATGGTTGGGATGTTGGATTTCAAGGATAGACTCATAGGAAGATTGTCCGGAGGACAGCAGCAAAGAGTGTTTATAGCCAAGGCCTTGGTCAGCTCTCCTGAAATTCTATTTATGGATGAGCCAACAACTGGTATAGATGCAAATTCTGAAAAGGATTTTTATGCCCTTATGGACGAGCTGAATAAGAAGGGTATCACCATCGTTATGGTTACACATGACATCGGTGCTGTCAGTAAGAACATCAGCAGGGTGATTTGCCTTTCAAGGGGCAAAGCCCACGAGCATGGCTGTGGAATTGATGAGTCAAATCTAAATGAACTGTACGGTCATGAGGTTGCTCCCCTTAGACACAACCACTAAAGGGAAAAGGACGGGAGGATATAAGCAATGGAAATGCTGCAGTATGATTTTATGCAAAGAGCCTTTTTGGCAGGCATATTAATTTCAATTATTTGCCCCGTTATAGGTACCTTCGTTGTATTGAGAAGGCTTTCTATGATAGGAGATACTCTTTCTCATGCATCCTTGGCAGGTATAGCTGCCGGCATGCTGGGCGGTTTTTATCCCATATGGGGTGCGATTATATTTTCTGTTGCAGCTGCAATCGGTATTGAGAAGCTGCGAAAAAGCTTTGCACAATATGCAGAGCTTTCCATATCAATCGTGTTATCTGCCAGCATTGGTTTGGCAGTGCTTATGATAAGCTTGGCAGATTCCTTTAATGCTGACTTAATGAGCTTTTTGTTTGGCAGCATTATTGCTGTAACTGCCATAGATATCATGGTTATGGCTGGAATCAGTATATTTATCATCACAAGCGTTTGGCTGTTGTATAAGGAGCTTTTATATATTACCTTTGATGAAGAGGGCGCTGCACTTGCAGGAGTACCAACAGATCTCCTAAATATATTCTTCACAGTCTTAACCGCCTTGACCATAGTTGCTGCCATGAGGGTTGTAGGAATACTAATGATCTCTTCCATGTTGGTAGTACCTGTAGCAGCAAGCATGCAGATATCCAAAAGCTTTAAAAGCACGATGATTAATTCGGTTATTTTGGGGATGTTGGCGGTTGTATTCGGATTGGTTGCTTCTTATTATTTCAACCTTGCCCCAGGAGGCACAATCGTTCTATTTAGTGTAGCACTGCTGTTGCTGGTAATAGGAACGAAGAGGGTTATTCTCAAAAACATAGATTAGAAAAATGAATAATAATCTGGATGTGATTTTATGAATAAAATAAATGACATAGAAAGCACCTTGAAGAGCCAAGGATATAAGCTTACGGGACAAAGGCGCATTATAATCGATGCCTTTGAACAGTGCCCCGCCCATTATACTGCTCAAGAGATTTTTGAGAAAGTGAAGACTCAAAATGCCAGCATCAACTTTTCTACCGTATATAGAAATCTAGAATTGTTGTGTAAGCTGGGGGTTATACATAAGCTGAATATAAGCAGCGGTATCAACCATTTTGAGCTGAAGCATGATAGCCACCACCATCATGTAATCTGTGTAAAATGCGGGGACATGCAGAGTATTGATTTGTGCCCTTACAGCAATTTAGAGAACAAAGAACTTGAAGAATTGGGCTTTGTACCCATTGAACATAAGTTTGAGATCTATGGATATTGTAAATTGTGCAGCAAAGATAATTAACAAACAAAAGGTATAATCGAGTTAAGGAATAAATATATATCAAAATAGATGAGCAAACAATTTGCTCAGGTAGGGCAGGTAAAATGCCTGCTTTTTGTTTCGTGGAATGATAGAACATTATGGTATAATCAATCTTGTATTTGGCTTCAAGACAAACAAATTATTTCTAATATTTTTATAGATAGAGGTGTTGTATATGATTAGCAAAAAGAAAGCGTTACTAATGGGCATTGTATTGGTACTAATTACTTCGATATTAACCTTTATGATAACCAATACAATTGAAGTCGTTATGGGGGAAAGAGTTGTCATTGCCAAGAGTGATTATGACAACCTAAAGAAAGTTGAAAAGCTTCTGGGACTAAAGGAGCATATCAAAAAGAACTATGTTGATGGAACACAGGATGATGTATTGATGGATGGGGCTATGAAGGGACTTTTTGAAGCTCTTGAGGATCCATATTCTACATATTTGACACCCTCTGAATTTAAGAGTATGAATGAAATGACCAGTGGCAGCTTTGGCGGAATAGGAGTCATTGTAACAAAAAGTGAAGAAGGCTACATAACTGTAGTGGCCCCTGTTGAAGATACACCAGGCGAAAAAGCGGGCATTAAGACCAACGACAAGATTATCAAGGTAGGCGATAAGGATCTTCTTGGTATGGAGCTTGATAAGGCAGTGGACCTAATTAAGGGTGAGCCAGGCACGAAGGTTGTATTGACCATTATGAGAGAAACCGTTCAACAGCCGATGACCTTTGAAATTAAGAGAGAAATGATCAATCAAAAGGCTGTAAAAAGTGAAGTCAAGGAAAGTGATATCGGATATATCAGATTAAGCAGCTTTGATCAGGATGCGGGCAAGGATTTTAAAAGAGCATTATCTGAGCTCAAAGCTAAGAATATAAAAGGTTTAATACTGGATTTGAGACAAAATCCCGGAGGCTACGTAAGCTCATGCTTGGAAATCGCTGATGAGCTATTAGGCGAGGGTATGGTGGTTTATACTGAGGATGTCAATAAGAACCGTGAGGTATATAATTCAAAGGGCAGCAATATTGAAATACCTCTAATCGTATTGGTAGATGAAGGCAGTGCCAGTGCTTCGGAAATTCTAGCAGGGGCAATTAAAGATAGAGAAGTAGGACTGTTGATAGGAGTGAAAACCTTTGGAAAGGGCCTAGTTCAGTCTGTGGAAGGTTTAAAGGACGGGTCGGGCTTCAAGCTTACGACGCAAAAGTATTATACACCGAAGGGAATCAGCATTAATAAGATTGGAATTGAGCCAGATATTGAAGTGAAAGCAATGGAAGTTCAAGAAGGTCAAAGACAGGACGATTTGAAGGACCTTCAATTGGAAAGAGCAATAGAGGAAATGGTAAAACAAATAAAGTAATGGGGTGCCAAAATGCATTTTATACTTAGGATGGCAGGATTGGTTTTTATTGAAATTAGTAAATTCATAGTAAATGAGATGTTTTGGGTTTTATTATTGGTAATTCTTTACCTATACAAAAAAACCTCGAAGGTTGAGTTTGCAATGCTAAAAACCAGACTGTCTTTGCGGGATAAGATGTCAAGTTCCATGTTTAACGGCTTTATTGGAGGCTTATTTGGAAGCTTCTTACTGGTGATGCTTGGTATTACAATACAGCGCTATGTGCCATATGAAGAAGGGGCTTTTACATCGGGAATAACCTATGTTTGGATCATTGCAATATTGATGTCATTGATAAATATCAGATACCTTTGCTTTTCCTATGCTGGGGGTTTGGTTGCCCTGGTTAGCCTAATATTTGGATTTCCCAATGTGTATGTACCAGGGCTGATGGCCTTGGTGGGGTTGCTGCACTTAATAGAAAGCTTTTTAATATGGATAGATGGATATTCCTTTTCAGTACCTATTTTTGTAAAGAAAAGCAGTGATAAAATAGTGGGAGGCTACATTATGAATAGGATGTGGCCGATTCCTCTTGTGCTATTGATGCTGTCTTATCCTTTGGCGACAAGCATCAGTCAAATTTCAAATATCCCGATGCCGACTTGGTGGCCCTTGCTGAATCAAAATCAAGCCTTCGAATATCTCCCTTTTTTGGTACCTGTAGTATTGGGTTATGGAGATGTTGCACTTACACAGGTGCCGGAAAAACGATGTAGAAAATCAGCATATCGATTGGCAGCTTACAGTGTGATATTGATTTTGCTGTCAATAGCGGCTGCCAAGATGAATCTGTTTGCTTTTATAGCAGCATTGTTTGCACCACTTGCCCATGAAGCATTGATTTTGTGGGGCAAAAAAGAAGAAGAAGAGGGCAAACCTCTATTTGACGCCATGGGAGATGGCATTTGTGTTCTGTATACCAGAGAAAATTCACCTGCTCAGCAAATGGAGCTGGAGCCTGGGGATAGAATATTAAGCATTAACAACAACAA
>JAQSYB010000125.1 GCA_029256365.1 Clostridia bacterium | reverse complement strand
ATGCTGGGTATGAGATTTTTAAACATCCCAGCAAATCAATTAAAAGAAAGTGCCGAAAACGCAATAAAAAGGGTGGGCTTAGAGCACAAGGCATTGTCCTTGGTTGATAATCTGTCATGGGGAGAATGTCAAAGAATAGCCATCGCAAGAGCGGTGGCAAGGAAGCCGGCATTGATATTAGCGGACGAGCCTACTGGAAATCTGGATAAAGACAATGCTTTAAACATTTTAGAGCTATTAACATCCTTCCGCGATCAAAGCACAGCAGTAATTATTACAACCCATGCAACCCATTTAATTGAGGAAGCAAAATATGCGAGACACTTGCAAATGAAACAGGGAAGTATAGATTGTGAAAGGCTGGGAACGACTTAAATGAAGATGATATGGAACAATTTAGACTACTTTCTAAAGGAAGTAAAAACAATCATAAAGCTAAATGCAAAATCGAACTTTTTTTCGTTTTTAAGTACAAGCCTTATATTCTTTATTCTTGCCATGGTGGTTTCAGGTTGGTGGATAAGCGGACAAGTTGTTGAAGCAATACAAGGAGAAGCAGAAATCAGCGTATATTATGTAGAGGATATTAGAAATGATGGTTTGGTGCATATGGTTGAAAAGCTGAAGGATATTGACGGTGTGAGAGAAGTACGGTTGGTAGATGAGTCAGAGGCTTATGGAAGAATGGTGGATATACTAGGGAAAGATGCCAAAGCACTAGAATATTTCGATGAAAATCCCTTTAGTCCATTTATTGAGGTGAAGATTGACATAGAACAAATAGGCAATGTATTAGAAAAGTTAGGTGGGATATCAGGAGTTGAACATGTCAGGGACAACCGAGAAATATTGGAGCGAATTCAAAGCATTGCCAAGGTATTAAGCTTCATTGGGTATCTTATTGTAACAGCGGTTGGCATAACAACCTTGGTCATTATTTCTCATATTATTAGAATGGGGATATATGACAATAAGGAGCAGATTAATACCTTGAGGTTAATGGGTGCACCGGAAACCTTTATTGGATTCCCTTTTTTATTAGAGGGTATGGTAATCACAGTTGGAGGAGGGATATTAGCATCTGTCACAGCTGCATTCACTTTAAAATATGTATATGCGCAATTGACAGGTCCCCTGCCCTTTATTCCTCTTCCATCGCAGAATATCTTGATAACGGGTTTGATTGTCTTTGTGATGTCCCTTAGCATCCTATTAGGCGCTGCAGGCAGTATATTTGGCCTGTCATCTGCGAAGAAAAATTCATAAAGCGATAAATGCTCCGAAGCTTGCATGCAAGCTCGGAGCATTTTTATAGTTCATTAAAAATCATCCTTAATTAGCTTTTCAAAGATATTTACATCTCTGTTGTATTCTAATGGCATAACGGCTGGCCCATCTATTATTTTACCGTCGTAGGTGAACCTTGAGCCGTGACAAGGGCAATCCCAAGATCTTTCTGCAGAGTTCCATTGCAGCTCGCAGCCCATGTGTGTACAGGTTGTATTTACCAAATGCAGCACACCTTGTTCATCTCGAAATGCACCGGTTCTTTCTCCCAATCCGTTGATTACTTTGCCTTCTCCAGGCTTGATGTCAAAGTCCTTTGGAATTGGCGTAAATTTGCCTTTGATAAGCTCTTTCGCCACATTGATATTTTCCTTCACAAATTCTTTTGCGGATGCACCTATGGTTTTTCGTGAGGGGTTGTAGACATCCTGATAAGGACTTTTTCCTCGTATGATCAAGTCGCTTAGAAGCATTGCTGAAACCGTACTAGTGGTCATGCCCCATTTCTTATAGCCTGTGGCAATATATAGATTAGGTGTATCGGCAGTATAATGTCCGATGTATGGCACATCATCAAGAGTCATGCAGTCTTGGGTGGACCATCTATAGGGGATGTCTTCCACTGTGAAATGATCATGGGCAAAGGCGATTAAAGCCTCGTAGTGGCTGGTAGTATCTTTGCCCTGACCAGTTTTATGATGTTCGCCGCCTATAATAATAAGCTCACCATCATCGCTCATCTGGGAACGCAGTGATTTGGCAGGTTCCTCTGCGGTGATATACATTCCTCCAGGATACTTTTCCTTTGCTTTAATAGCGATTGAGTAGGATCTTTCTGTATATAATCTGGCAAAGTACATTCCATGCTTATTGTAAAAAGGATAGTGAGATGCGATAATCACTTTTTCGGCAGTTACTCTTTTTCCTTGGTTGGTTGTAATAACATAGGCACCATTTTCCTCTATATCTATGGCTCTGGTATGTTCATATATGCTGCCCCCTTGATTGACTACTTCCTTTGCAAGGGCCAAAAGGTATTTTCTAGGATGAAACTGTGCTTGATTTTCAAAACGCACAGCAGCCTTTATGGGAATGTCAAAAGGAATCTCCTCAACATAGGAAGCCTTTATTCCCAAACTGGAAGCTGTCTCTACCTCATCCTTAATCTTTTGCACATATTCATCCTGACGGGTAAATACATAGGATGGCTGATGCATAAAGTCACAATCTATGTGAAGCTCCCTTTGCATTTTTTCAATCAACCTGATGGCAGATTCATTTGCATCCGCATATTGCTTTGCAAATTCCATGCTCATTTTGCTTTTTATTTTGTTATATATTAGTCCGTGCTGTGAAGTGATTTTAGCCGTTGTATGTCCTGTTGTACCCTGCAGAATTCTGTCAGCTTCAAGGATAGCAACCTTGACACCTTCTTTTAAGAGCATATAAGCGCAGGAAATACCGGACATACCTCCTCCGACGATGACTATATCAGTTTTTATATCCTCTGTTAAGGTTGGATAATCTGTTGTGGGAGTTGATGCAATCCAGTAGGATTCAGGCGGTTTAATAAAGTTTTTTCGTTCATCTAGACTCATAATTTTCCTCCAATGTTCAATTTAGCGATGGAACTATAACTATTTTCTGCTATTGGTTGAAAATTATCCTTTTAATATTCACATAAAAAATACACCCTTCTAAACCTATGGATTCAAGTTTAGAAGAGTGTATAAAGTTTTTGTTTATGCGACCTTTTGATTGTCTGGTTTTATAACTTGAGACTTCTTATTTGCTGTAACAAGGAATAATGCGAGAGCTCCAACTGCAGCTGCCAAACCTACTGGGTAGGCGATGGAAGTTGCAAGCTTAAATCCTTCTGGAGCTACTAAAATATAAGTGATTGATACTGCAGTCATGAATGTAGCTGGTACTGTAGCAATCCAATGGAACTGCTTTTTAATTGCCAGGTACATAGCTGCTGCCCATAGTACAATCATAGCCAATGTTTGGTTTGACCAAGCGAAATATCTCCAAACTACGTTGAAGTCTATCTGTGTTAGTGCAAAGGCAATAACGAAAAGGGGAACTGTTAATATCAGTCTATTCTTTATAGGACCTTGCTTAAACTTTAAGAAGTCAGCAATTGTTAATCTTGCACTTCTAAATGCTGTATCGCCTGAAGTAACTGGGCAGAAGATAACTCCTAATATAGCAAGAGCTCCACCTACTTTGCCCAGTAGCGTATTTGAAATCGTACTAACAACCCAGCCTTGTCCGCCGTTAGCGCCCATTTGTGCTGCCAGCTCTCCAGTGCTGCCGAAGAAAGCAATTGCTGCAGCTGCCCAAATAAGAGCTACGACACCTTCAGCAATCATAGCGCCGTAGAATATTTTTCTACCTTGCTTTTCTGAAGTGATACATCTAGCCATTAACGGTGATTGAGTTGAGTGGAAGCCTGAAATAGCTCCGCATGCGATGGTTACAAACATTAAGGGCCATATTGGCAATTGTTTCGGGTGAAGATTAGCCAAAGTTATTTCTGGGATATGATATCCGCCGAATATGATGCCGCCAGATACGCCGATAGCCATTATTAGAAGGCAAACACCAAATATTGGATATACCTTACCAATGAGCTTATCAATTGGAAGCATGGTTGCTAATATATAATATGCAAATATTACATAAATCCAGAAGGTCTTATCAAACTGCTTGGGAGTTAGGCCTGCTAATAGACCTGCAGGACCTGTTAGGAATACTACACCAACAAGTACCAGTACGATAACTGAAAAGCCTCTCATAAAATTTTTAAAGCCAGCTCCTAAATACATACCTACAACCTCAGGAATACTTGCTCCATCATGTCTTACGGATAACATTCCTGAGAAGTAGTCATGAACACCACCTGCAAATATAGATCCAAGAACAATCCATAGGAAAGCCACAGGACCCCATAAGGCACCGGCAATTGCACCAAATATTGGTCCAAGACCGGCAATGTTTAAGAATTGAATTAAGAAAATTTTCCACATAGGCATCGGTACGAAGTCAACACCGTCCTCCAGTCTAATTGCTGGAGTTTGGATGCTTTCATCAGCTCCAAAGGCCTTGTCCACTATCTTGCTGTAAAAAAAGTAACCTAGTAATAGGGCAAGAATTGATAAGAAAAATGATACCATTAATAATACCCCCTAATAAATTATTATTGTACAGTATCATTATAAATGAGAATTTAGCGGTTGCATTTAACCTTGCACCAAATAACAAAATGGGTACATAAAATACATTTATATACCCATTAATTTTTTAAATAATAATATATTTTGTCTGCTTACTGGAATCTCAGAGTTTAATCCTTGCAGTTTTAGCATATAGGTATTGTTAAACCACGGGATAATTTCAATGATTTTATCCAGATTGACGATATAGGAACGATGACTTCTAAAAAAATTATCCTGAGGAAGTTTTTTATAAAAATCTGAAATGCTTGAGGAAACGATAAATTGATCATCCTTGGTATATACCAAGACCTCATGCTCATTGGCTTCGCAATAGTATATATCATTTATATTCAGCACATAGAGTTTATTGTTTTTTCCTAAGGTTATTTTATTATAACTGCATTTAGTAGAAGTGCAGCTCTCCAGCCTCTGCAGGGTATCCTTTATTCTTTTCTCTGAATAGGGCTTCAATATGTAATCAAAGGCAGAAACCTCAAAGGCTTCAATGGCATGTTCGCTGTATGCGCTTATGAAAACAAGAAGTGGCTTGGCTTTAAATGTCTTTAATACTCTGCTTAAAGACAAACCGTCTAATTTGGGCATGTTAATATCGAGAAATATTACATCAACATATTGACTTTGCAAATATTCAAGAGCTTTTATACTGTCATCAAAGGTATTTAAAATTTTAATGGAACTGAAGTTGGTAATAAAGTAGCTTAATTCTTGTATTGATGGATACTCATCATCAACTATAATACAATTCACTGCTTAACCTCCTTTTTGTTAGAATACTTCACTAAAACTACATCTTATTGATATCATGAAGAACAAAACTGATTTTAGTGCCTACAGGAAGTCTTTCAATAATAAGCCCTGCACCATAAATGTACTTTAGTCTGCTATCTACATTATATAGCCCAATTTTGTTTTCTCTAACAGCACCTGATTTTATACTGTCTATGACAGTTTGTGAAATACCTATGCCGTCATCCTCTATTGCAATATCCACGTCATTACAATTCTTCCTTTTTATTTCAATTCTAACATTACCAGAACCAGAGCCCTTTAAAATACCATGCTTTATTGAATTTTCTACTAAGGGCTGTATGATTAAGGACGGTATCTTAATTTGTATATTTTCATCAATATCATAGGTTACATTGAGCTTATCCCCAAATCGTGCTTTTTCTATCTCGACGTAGGCTTTTACCTGCTGAAGCTCCTTGCTAATATCTACAAGTGTACTTGTTTCTTCGATATTATATCTTAAATATGTTGATAAATTCACTATGAGCTCACGAGCTTCGTCGGGATTGGTTCTTAAGAAAGAAATAATCGTATTTAATGCATTAAATAGAAAGTGCGGATTAATCTGAGCCTGAAGCGCCTTTATTTCAGCTTTTGCAGCCAATTCCTTCAGTTTGCCTAATTTGCTGATTTCGAGCTGAGTAGAGATTAGCTGAGATAATCCTAAGGCTAGTTTCTGATTTGTAAAGGAAACACCATTTTCTTTGGCATAATATAATTTCAAGGTGCCAATCACCTCTTCGCC
>JAQSYB010000124.1 GCA_029256365.1 Clostridia bacterium | reverse complement strand
ACCTGATATGATGGGTGTTGTTGGTAGACTTGGTAAGGTACTTGGACCAAAGGGCTTAATGCCAAATCCAAAGTCCGGTACAGTTACATTTGACCTTGAGAGAGCGATTCAAGAAATTAAAGCTGGTAAGGTTGAATACAGAGTTGACAAAACAGCTATCGTACACGTTGCGATTGGTAAAGTATCATTCGGTACTGAAAAGCTTGTAGAAAACTTCAAAACTCTTATGGAAGCTGTAGTGAAAGCAAAGCCATCAGCTGCAAAGGGTACTTACTTGAAGAATGTTGTAGTTACAAGCACAATGGGTCCATCTGTGAAGGTTAACCCAGCACGTGTAACTGACTAATATTGCTATATTGACAATTGCAGCTGCAACTGTTAAACTAGCATAGTGAAAATAGAATATATACCGTAGACAGTAGGTGTTGCATAAGGCATGTAAATTCCCTACCGAGGTTTTATCTAATAAATAAAACACGGCCTCTCTATGTCTACGGAGAGGCCTTTTGTATGCAAAAGCCATTTGTAAAACAAATCCGGCTAAAAGCGAAGGACTAGATGTCCTGAGTTTTTCATTCAAAAGGTCTTGAAGGAACAGAGATTAAGAGAAATATCTTGTAGATGATGAAACGAAGGTTTCATAACGAGGAGGTGTAAGAATGGCAAAGAATCATGATGTGAAAGCAGTTGTAGTGAACGAGGCAAAGGAAAAGCTAGCAAAGGCAAGCTCATTTGTTTTGGTTGATTACAAAGGTATAAACGTTGAAGATGTAACTGAATTGAGAAGCAAATTCAGAGACGCTGGTGTTGATTACAAGGTATATAAAAATAC
Source organism: Clostridia bacterium (assembly GCA_029256365.1). Lineage (GTDB taxonomy): Bacteria > Bacillota > Clostridia > Lutisporales > Lutisporaceae > GWB2-37-7. The sequence goes on along the minus strand of JAQSYB010000124.1, from coordinate 5,232 downwards.
ATTGTTTAAGAGAGCAACTAGTGAAGTTGGATTAGATGCAATTCATGATCAATTACAAGGTACTGTTGCTATAGCTTTTGGATATGGCGATGTAGTAGCTCCTGCAAAGGTGCTAAACCAATTCGTCAAGGAGCATCCAAAGACTACAATATCAGTTAAGGCTGGTGTAGTAGAAGGTAAGGTTATGGATGCAGCCCAAATGAAGGCTCTTGGTGATTTACCATCCAAGGAAATATTACTTTCAATGTTACTTGGTGCATTACAAGGTTCTATCAGAAACCTTGCATACTCATTAGATCAAATTAGAGAAAAAAAAGAAGCGCAAGCTTAATAAAGTGAAATAATAGGAGGTAACAAGAAAATGGCAAGTGAAAAAACTTTAAAGTTTATTGAAGAAATAAAAGGCATGACAGTTCTTGAGTTAGCAGAATTGGTAAAAGCAATCGAAGAGGAGTTTGGTGTAACAGCAGCAGCTCCAGTAGCAGTAGGTGGCGGAGCAGCAGCAGCAGCTCCAGCAGAAGAGAAGACTGAGTTTGATGTAATTCTTGCATCACCAGGTGCTGAAAAGATTAAGGTTATCAAGGTTGTTAGAGAATTAACTGGTCTTGGCTTAAAAGAAGCAAAGGATCTAGTAGACAATGCTCCAAAGCCAATTAAGGAAGCTGTTGCTATGGCAGATGCTGAAGCAATAAAAGCAAAGCTTGCAGAAGTAGGCGCAACTGTAGAAATAAAGTAATTTATTTACTTAGGAGAAAGTCGTATTCATACGACTTTCTTTTTTGTTTTTTGTCATGAGTTGATAAAAATAAAGTGCTAGATATTTATGGATATATTATTTATAATTAACTCATTGGTTAAATTCAAAGGAGGTATTCAATTTGTCAAGAAAAGCTAAAATGATTTTACTTATATTTGCTTTAATGATTGTTTTTGTTGGCTGCATCAGAAATACATCATCTATCGTGGGGAAATGGTACTCAGAACAAGATGGATTAACCATGACACTGAATGAGGATGGAACATTTTATTTGGAAGATGAAACCATAGAGCACGGAGACTTGCTTTCTGGAACATATCGTGTCGAAGGCAATCAACTCATATACATGCCCACAAATGAAGCTGAATTAGCAAACACCTACACCCTTACAAAGGATACGCTGGTTGTGACCTACGGAGATTATACCAGCACTCTTAAGAGAGTGGAGAAGTAACCACATACTCAGCTAAGTGAGCCTTAAGAAAGAATACGCGAAATATAAATAGTTGTTGAAATCTCTTTGTTGTCGAATATGGAAATTCAAAGAGGTGTGAAGTCTATTGGTTTTACCAATAGACTTTTTTTAATGCAATAAAATAAATTTTTACAAAAGTATTCCATTTTTATACAATAGATGATATAATACCCATAAATGTCATGAATAATTACATAATTTGCAATAAGGTGGAGAAGATGAGCGAAGAGAGTATAAAAATGCTATTAATCATAACTCAATTGTCTTTTGCTGTAACTTCGGATGTGCGCAGCTACAAAGTAAAAAACGAAATGAATCTGGGATTTGCCGTTTTGGGTATTATATATAATACATTGGTAGAGCCCGAAATACACCTGTCATCATCCTTATTAGGTCTCTTTGCTCCCTTTGGAATATTGCTGCCCCTTTATTTGCTTCAGATGCTAGGTGCAGGGGATATAAAGCTGATGTGCTCCATTGGAGCACTTGTTGGAATAAGAGTTGTTTTGTGGAGTATGGCATTGACCTTTCTATTTGGTTTCTTTATGGCACTAATGATTATGGTAGCTCGTAAAAATTTCTTTGCTAGACTTAAAAAACTATTTCACTATCTACAAAGCTGTTTTCTGAGCATGCGTATCTTGCCCTATTATGAGCTGAACACAAACAATGATGGCAAGATGCACTTTACCATACCAATCGCACTGGGTACCATAGTGGCCGGATTATTATAATTGTGTAGGTGATGAGAAATATGATTAAGTTAATGATTGCTGACGAAAATCAAAGCTACGTGAAGGCACTTGCATTGTATATACAGGTTGAGCATGGACAAGCCTTTGAAGTAACTTGCTTTTCAAAACGGAAGCTTTTGCATGAGTACCTTATGAGCTGCGAAGAAGCTGATATACTTTTGATTGATCAAAAACTTCTAAGTGAACAAGTAAGTGTGGATCAGATCAAAACAGTCATTTTACTTACGGAAGCATTATCAGAAAGCAATATGACAACGATATATAAGTTTCAGAAAGCGGAACATATCATAAAACTTCTTCTTGAAGCTTATGATAAGTCGTCAAGCGGCAAGATGATAGTTACAAATAGTCACTGTGAAACCAAGCTCCTCTGTGCATATTCTCCTGCCGGTGCAGCTGGTAAGAGTACAATCGCTTACAATCTTGCGCATCAATATGCTATGCAGTCACGGAAAGTGCTATTTTTATCTTTTGAGTCATTTTCCTCGCTTCCTCTTTTGGAAAGAGGTGGACAGGCCAAAGGAATCATATTTTTGCTATATCTATTAAAGAGTCAACTCCCAAATCTACAGCTTAAGCTGAATACAATTAAAGCAGTGGACGCCAATACAAATATTCACTTTATTGAACGGGAGAGCAATGTATTAGAGTATAAGGACATTAAGATGGAGGATATCGAGCTGTTAACTGGCTTTTTAAAAAAGCAAAGCGGCTATGACGTGATTATTTTTGATATGGACACTGCAATGAACGAAATGACTTTGGGGACTTTCAAGTATTGCGATGCAATCATAAATATCTCCTGCAGCGATCGTTTCGGCAAAACAAAGCAGGAGGACTTTTTTAAACAAATCCCTAAAATCAATGATTTGCTTGAAGCTGATATTTCAAGCAAGTTAATCAATGTGATTAATAAGTATAGGGAAACCAATGAAAAGAATCGATGCAGTGAAGGACTGGTAATACCCTATATAAATGATTCAGGTATAAACGATGGAGTATATTTTTCAGAAATGACTTATTTCAAACAGCTTTATGACAAACTTGAAAATTTTTTTCTGCGAAGGTGGGTTTAGATGCCAACAGTAGATAAAAGCTTGTTGATTTCCTCAATAAAAAAGCAAGTTAGAGAAAGCCTGGATTTTAATCAAGATATGAGTGATGAGGACATTTTAGAAATTATAACAGAATTGGTACTTGAATATTCCTCGAGCAGCTACATAAAACCAATGGAGAAAAGTGCAATTATAGGAATAATATTTAATTCTTTGAGAAGGCTTGATGTATTGCAGCCCTTATTAGAGGATGAAAATATTACTGAAATAATGATAAATGGTCCAGGAGATATATTCATTGAGATAGATGGGCATGTATCAAAAATTTCTACTTCCTTTGAGAGCAAAAACAAACTAGAGGATGTCATTCAATCCATCGTATCAAAGGTGAATAGAACAGTAAATGAGGCAAACCCAATAGTAGATGCAAGACTATTAGACGGATCAAGAGTCAGCGTGGTTCTGCCGCCTATCGCTTTGAATGGTCCTATACTTACCATAAGAAAATTCGGTAATAAAAGTCTGACCATGCAAAAGCTTATGGATTGGGGAACCATAACAAAGGAAGCGGCAGAATTTCTAGATACCATGATTAAAGCAAAATACAATATATTTATTTGCGGTGGGACAGGCTCGGGGAAAACAACTATGTTGAATGTATTGGCGCAAGCCATACCCAAGGAGGAGCGCATAATCACCATAGAAGACTCTGCTGAGCTTCGGATAGACAACATTGATAACATTGTAAGGCTAGAGACCAGAAATATTAATACAGAGGGTAAGGGCGAAATCACCATTCGAGATTTGATTAGGGCTTCTTTAAGAATGAGGCCAGAGAGAATTATTGTAGGAGAAGTAAGAGGGGCAGAGGCTTTGGATATGCTGCAGGCAATGAATACCGGTCATGATGGGTCTATCTCTACGGGTCATGGGAATTCTAATATGGATATGCTAAGCAGGCTGGAGACTATGGTATTAAGCGCGGCAACACTCCCCTTAGAAGCGATACAAAAGCAAATAGCTTCTGCGATAGATATTATGATTCATCTTTCACGGATAAGAGATAAGTCAAGAAAGATAATGGAAATAAGTGAGATAACAGGATATGAGAAGGGACAGATTTCGTTGAATCCCCTTTTTATATTTGAAGAAGCGCAAAGCAGCAGCACTGAAAAGGTTGTCGGTGGTTTGAAAGCCACAGGCAATCAGCTTCAAAAGGTACAAAAGCTAAGAATGTCTGGATTAAAGGTTGAACTTTGAGGTGAGAAAAAATGGACATGATAACCATTTTCCTTGTTGGTATAGCTGCAATTGCAGCTATAGCCATTGTAATAGCCAATGGTAAGCTGAGCATCAAAGCATTGCTTAAAAAAGCAACCCGGGATTCAAGCAATGGAAAGAATACAGTAGATGACATCGTAGATTATGACACCTATAAAATGAAATCCATAGAACATGCTTTGGCATTGCTTGTTGCGATGCTTGCATTGTTTGCAATCGGTACTATTTTCTATCGAAGCTTTATACTGGCGCTTATTATCACACCATTAGGATTGTTTTATCCTAAAATCAGAACAAAACAAATCATAAGAAAGAGGAAAACAGAGCTTAGATTGCAATTTAAGGATGCGCTGCAATCCCTGTCATCTTCCTTGCATGCTGGTAAGTCCTTTGAATTGGCAATGAGAAATGCCATTGCGGATTTGCTAATACAATATGAAGCCAACGCATACATCATAAAAGAATTTGAGATTATTGTTAGAAAGCTAGAATCCAATGAAACCATTGAAAAAGCTTTTGAAGAATTTGCCAAACGATCGGGGATTGAAGAGATACAGAGCTTTGCAGAGATTTTAGAAACATGTAAACGAACGGGCGGCAACCTAATAAGTGCGATTAAAAGCAGCACGGATATCATATCCGATAAAATTGAGGTCTTAAATGACATAGGTAGTATATTATCGGAAAAGAAGCTAGAACAAAAAATATTATCTAGCATGCCTATCCTTTTGATTTTGATGCTTTCAACTTCAGCAAGGGACTTTATGCAACCTGTTTTTACGGGAATAACAGGAAGAGTTGTAATGACAGTCAGCTTGACGCTGTTTGTTATTGCATATTTTATATCCGAAAAAATAACGAATATTGAGGTGTAGAGATGCTAGGTCTTTTTATGATTGAATTGATTGT
>JAQSYB010000123.1 GCA_029256365.1 Clostridia bacterium | reverse complement strand
TGAAATGAATAAAGTGGTGTCTGAGGTCTTAAAGCTTAAGACAGCACAAGAAGTTGAGGAATATCTAGCAAATATCCAATAACCAAAGCTTTCTCATCCCCATATAAAAAGACCCTTAAGCTAAAATAAGCTTAGGGGTCCTTGCTTTTAAATAGGTTTTGTTAAAGTGTTATATTGATACTTAAATGAACAGAACGTTCAGACCCTGTCATTCTGAACGCAGTGAAGAGTCTAAAGAGTCTTCAGTATAAGTCGTTGCAATAACATAAATGTGGCAATACTATATTTGTAATAATTGACATAACTACTGTATAAAGATTAAATACATATATGATAGAATAAGTATTGTACTCAGATCATTGTACAATGATATTTATGTAAAGGAGATGCTCTATGACCACACAGATTGCGATTGTGCTGCTTCTTAACTTTGTAATAACGCTGATTGGTACCCTAGCATATGCTGTGAGGCTGGTTGGGGTAAAGACTGGTAGAGTAGCGGTATCCTTTGCTCTATTTAACATACTGGCTTTGGCATCCCGGACTGCAAATACATTGCAGGTACCACTATTGACCAAGTATGTGGAGAGAAATCCATATTCAGAAACCTTAATTGGACTTTTTAATCTTATTATATTAACTGCTGTGATCGCTTCCATAGTGGGAGCATTTATGATTCCATTTTTTCAAAGAATATTCCATAAGGCAGTGGAAGCCTTTTCAGTAAATCGCTCAGTTTCAAAGCTGGTACTGCATAGCTTTTCAAAATCCGGTGTCCGATATATCAAAGAAAGCATAAAGAAGCCTTCAAAGCTAAATATTGGAACCTTTAATCTGCGTAAGCTCCCACTTAAGCTTATGCTGCTCAATACAATATGTGTAGCACTATTAACTGTAGGGGCGCTGGCTCCAATATATGCAGGCAGTATAGAGCCTGCACTGAGAGCGACGTGTATCACGCTAAGTGCCATTCTTAACGGCCTTGCAATCATAGTGATGGCTATATTTATAGACCCATATTTATCTATTATGACAGACGATGTAATAGATGATAAGTGCAGTATAGCTGAATTTAACAACTGTGTAGCTGGTATGGTACTGACGAAAGTGATTGGGACTGCACTTGCATTTCCTGTACTTGTACCTTCCGCCTATTTAATCGTATTGGTTGCGAAAATGATATAAACAAATCCCTTGTGATTTGGTGCAAAATAGAATTATTTGTCTAAATAATTGTAAAATAGATGATAATATAATATAATAAGACCGAATATGTATTAGTAAGGAGAACCACGATGAGTCTTTTTGAAACATGGAGAAATACGGCATATAATGAAGAGCAAGATGAACAGAGCCAAAAAGAGTTCTGGGAAAACTATTTTGAGATTGAAGAATCAATATATGAAAAGCTGCTGACAAATCCATCAGAACCGACTGTAGGTACGATTAAGGATTTGGCAGAAAAGTTCGGTACAGATTCTTTAACCTTCACAGGTTTTCTTGATGGCATCAATGATAGTCTGAAGGAGTCCTTGAAGCTGGAAGAGCTGGAGGAAGGAAGCGAAATAAGTCTAAATATAGATTTGGAAAAGCTTTACTACAATATGCTTGCAGCAAAGGCAGAATGGCTATACACTCTTCCACAATGGGATGAGTTGCTTACAGAAGAAAAAAGAAAAGAAATTACAAAGCAGCAAAGACTTTCCGGTACAGTTGTTAAGGACAAGGAACCTGGAAGAAATGATCCTTGCACATGTGGAAGCGGCAAGAAATATAAGAAATGCTGCGGTGGAAATAACTAAATCAAATTCAGACAAAAGCACGGAGCCCCGATGGCACCGTGCTTTTTTAATGGGAGACAGATAAGTGAATAAATGGTAGAGGTTATCATTAGTAGGTTGGGAGGGTTGAGCTTCTTCCCACTTCCATACTATGTACATGCCCTAATATGGTTACTAAATTATTATTTAAAAAATAAATATGTTACGGAAAAAATAACTTAAAAAAGAATGGAAATCTTAGATTGCATATTAGTAGGGGTCGCTGCCCTCAGCGACCCTCAAACATTATTTATATCTATTCTACTCTCAATAGAATCTGCTGGATTTTTTGTCTATAGCTTTCATCATCACATAGCCGCAGCAGACTTTCTAGAAAATATCTGCTTTTGCTTCTAGGCGCTTTTTTGTTAACCAGTAGTTTTATTAGTACCATGCAAGTATCATATTTTTGCACATGAGTGTGACCGTTTTCAAAGCCCTTATAAATGTTGTGGATTACAAAACCATCCACTGATTTGTATACCTTATAATGCGTATTTTGATAAACCTGCATACCCATATATCTACACCAGCCTATCATATATTATGTAATGAAGCCTCTTAACTATTAAATATGCTGGAGCAAGGCAGATATGATAAAAATACTAGGGTCTCTTCCTAATACATTATATGTAGGAATTTTAAAATAGGTATAACAAATTGTAAATATATGTCGATGAAATTATTAAGCAAATATTTTGAATTCTATACATGCTTTTTAAAACCTTAACATATTTGTAAAAGAATTGTAACTTTTATGAAACATAAATAAGGTTTTTATAGTATATAGTATTGATATAAGGTAATTAAGAGGTGATATTATGGACTTGATTGTATTGTGCATAATAATATTGGCGATGATGAGGATAAGAGGGTAAAGATACCAGCTATTTGGCTTCGGTTTTTTAAGCGACCCTTGAATTTGTAAAATGATTCCACTGTATACTTTACAGGGGCTATAATATATGTTAAAATATGTAAAACAAGTGAGTGTGCCTAGTTCGCAGCGGCACAGGGATATTTCCTACACGTAGATTACTCTACGGAGTCACAGTAATGTGATTTCCATGGAGTTTTTTTTATACAATAAATTGACGGGAGGTAATACAATGTATACAGGTGAAAAGGTAAAAATCAGAGCTTATCAGAGAGAGGATGTGCCATTGGCACAGCAGTATCTGAATGATGCGGAAACCAAAAGATTATTGGTGCCCGGCATTCCTTATCCATTTACCCTAGAGGAAGAAAACAAATGGTTTGAAACAATATCTTCTCAAAGTGACACCTACAGCTTCGCAATTGAATCCATTGAAGAAGGTAAGTATATAGGCGGTTGTGGAGTTAATCGCTTGGAATGGAAAAATAGTGTGGCAACTGTTGGGATATTCATTGGAGACAAGAACTACTGGGGTAAGGGCTATGGAACTGACGCAATGAAGGTTCTTTTAAAATTCATTTTTGAGCAAATGAATATCAATAAGGTAAAGCTTTTTGTTTATTCATTCAATAACAGAGCTGTTAAAAGCTATGAAAAATGTGGTTTTGTAAGAGAAGGCTTACTTAGACAGGAAATCTTCAGAGATGGCAAGTACCAAGATGTATATATTATGGCAATACTGAAGGATGAATATTTTCAGCAAAAGTGCATATAATAATAATCCTCATCAATACAGCATATAGATAAAACAAAGCAATATACCTGTGTCATACAACAGGTATATTGCTTTGTTTTATGCAGATTCTAAAAATTTCGTGGCAAAGTAATTCCAGAAGGTGTACAATGGTGTTGGAAAATAAGTAAAAAATACCATTTACATTGATGCATGATAAGGAGGAAGGCTATGCAAAACGTTCTAAGAGACCTGACACCAAATAGTGTTTTTAAGTTTTTCGAGGAAATAGCACAAATTCCTAGATGTTCGGGAGATGAACAAAGAATTAGTGATTATTTAGTAGACTTTGCTAAGGCAAGAAATCTTGAGGTTATAAGGGACGAGGCTTTAAATGTAATCATTAAAAAGCCTGCAACACCAGGCTATGAAAATGCACCTACAGTAATACTTCAAGGCCATATGGATATGGTTTGTGAAAAAAATAAGGAAACAGTCCATAATTTTGAAAAGGACCCTATCAAGCTTCGGATTGTAGAAGATATGATTTATGCGACAGAAACCACACTTGGAGCTGACAATGCTGTTGCTCTTGCCTATGCTTTGGCGATACTTGAAGCCAATGATATTCCCCATCCGGCATTAGAAGCTTTATTTACCACTGAAGAGGAAAGCACAATGGGTGGTGCAACCTCAATAGATGGTGCCCTTTTAAAAGGAAGATTGCTGATCAATCTTGACTCTGAAGAGGAAGGCATGCTGCTTGTAAGCAGTGCTGGAGGAACAAAAGCAAAGGTAGTGCTTCCTATTGTATGGGAAAGCGCAAGAAGTGAAATGAATACAGTGATCATTACAATAGGTGGTCTGCAGGGTGGCCACTCTGGCATGGAGATTAATAAGCAAAGAGGCAATGCCAGCAAGCTAATGGGTAGAATATTAAATGACATAAAGGGTGATATCCAACTATATGTCAAAGAAATAAATGGCGGAGCGAAGTCCAATGCCATTACAAGAGAAGCCGAGGTTGTTGCCCAAATCAGCGAGGCAAACCTAAGCAAATTGGAAGCGAAGCTGAAGCAGTGGGAAGCTGTATTTAAAAACGAACTGCGTGCTGCTGATCCTGATGTTTTTGTAAAGCTGGTAATGCAAGAGAAACCAATAGATAGAGTGTTTCATCAAGAAACATTAAATAAACTAACTGCATGCTTGATGATGCTGCCAAATGGAGTACAAAGCATGAGCATGGAGATTGCAGGCTTGGTAGAAAGCTCCACCAATCTTGGAGTGGTGCAAACAGCGGGAGATAGCATTTATTTAATAAATGAAGTCAGAAGCTGTGTGAAAACACACAAAAGAAATATTGTAAATGTAGTGAAGAATGTAGCTGGTACCCTAGGTGGAGAATTGAGGATAGAATCAGATTATCCTGAATGGGAATATAACCCCAATTCAAATATGAGAAAACTATTCCAAAAGGTTTACAAGGATATGTATCACAAAGAAGCAGAGATTATTGCGATACATGCTGGCTTGGAATGTGGCGTACTTGCTCAAAAGCTAGAAGGACTTGATTCCATATCTATGGGTCCAAATATATTTGATGTACATAGTCCGAAGGAACACTTCAGTATTTCTTCAACTAAGAATGTGTGGGAGTATTTGCTGGAAGTTCTGAAGCAAATGAATACAATATAATCATTGTAAAGTAAAATGAGGTGCGATTGATCAATCGCACCTCATTTTTAAATTTGTATTTATTTGTAAAAGTCGTGATCACCTATTGTTTTCACATAGGTTTTGTTTTTTACAATCCAGCCGCCGGATGACTTGTCCGGATTGAAGAAAAACTGTGCTGAGCCAACTGGTCTCACACCGGCTAATGCATCCTTCGCTGCTTGAATACTTGCTGCGGATGGCGTGTTGTAAATCGTACCATCTGCAACAGGACTAAACTGTGGCAAACCTTGAGAGTACTCAAATATTACTCCCTTAATTGTGCTGGCAAAGGTTCCAGAGTTTACTCTGTTAAGCACTACATTTCCTACGGCAACCTTGCCTTCATATGGCTCGGCTTCTGCTTCAGCATGAATTATTCTGGATAACCAGTATAAGTCTGTAGCAGCTGTTGTAGTAGCAGATCTAGAGCTTGTCTGCGCATAAAGCAAAGTTTGTGTCTGATTGCCCGCTATACCGTCAATTTGAATTCTTTTTGTAGTTTGGAACTTTATTACGGAATTTTTCGTCATACTACCGTAAATACCATCTGCAGACCCTTTTAAATAACCTTGGTTTATAAGAGCCTTTTGCAGTGTTACAACTGATGTGCCTCTACTACCATACCTTAGCAAGGGGTAAGTGGCGGCACTGGCTGATAATACACTGCCAAAACTCAGTGTCATAATCAGCAGGATGAAAATAAATCCTACAAGTCTTTTTTGTGTATTTTTCATTGAAATACACTCCTTCCTTTTTGCTTCCGAAGTTAGCTGACGGGTGCGGGCTAGAAGGTGCCCTACCACAAACAAATGTGGATTAACCCCAAAACTGGTTCCTCCGTACTCGGTCATCCGAGATTCAGCATATGCTTGTTTTATATTTAACATTATACAATTTGAAAAACATTATGTCAACCTTTGGAAAAAATTGCATGACACAAACCAAATATGGGATATTGTGTCTAGCATGTTTTTTTAA
>JAQSYB010000122.1 GCA_029256365.1 Clostridia bacterium | reverse complement strand
TCTGCATTTGCATATTTTATGGCGTTTTCTGTAAGGTTAAACAAAACACGACGCATTTGCCCTGCATCAATTTTTACTGGGTGTGGTACCGGTGTTGCTTCCATGATCATCTCTATATCTTTATTATCAAGCTCTTCTCGCATATTCTCCTCAAATCGGCGGACAAAATCTCCTAGGTCCTCACTTTTAGGCGAAATCGGCTGATTACCTGTTTCGAGATTTGAAAAATAAAAAAGTTTTTGTAATAGCACATCCATATCACAGGCTTTTTCATAGGCGATTGAAAGATACTGCTCGCGTTTTTCCGTGGTGTTCGCTACACCGTCGCGCAAACCTTTGATATATCCTTTGACAGAGGTCAGCGGGGTTCTGAGATCGTGTGAAATACCAGCAATTAAGTCCGTGCGAGCTCTTTCGTAAGCGGCAGTTTTCTCCTGCTCTTTCAAAAGATACTCCTGCATATGATTAAATGCAGTACAGACGGATGCAAACTCGTCCTTTCCCGTATAATCAATAGGTTTGGATAAATCACCATTTTCAATCCGCTTCGCACCGTCTGACAAGGCATTTAATGGGCGAAGGATGCGCCATATAATTTTTCGTGTAAAAAACTGACTCAGCACTAAGATAGCCACAATCACGATTAAGCAGGATATGAGAGACAACTGCAGAAAACTATTGTGACCCTTTATATTATCATCCTCTCCTCCAACAGCAAAAATTGAGTATCCCTCGTCTGCAACCGCAACAAATGTAAATTCTTGTATTGCTCCCGCCAATGTGCTTTGCTCAAGCTCTAGAGGCTTCAGATTGCTTATAATCTCGCTTTGTGAATCGCTCAGTGTAGAGAAAACTATATTATGGTTTTTCAAGACAAGTAGTTTATACCTATATACAGAAAGTTGGGTGTTCAGAGAGTCCCAATCACTTTTTGAAGTATCAAATCTATTCAGTGTTTCCTCTACTTGAAAAACATCCTTATCAAGCATTTCCTTGCCTGAATCCCCAGGAAACGAAAATATGATTAAACCAATAAAGACAAGTAGGAAAACAAGTGAAAGAAGCACCAAAAAAGCGCTTGAAATCATAATACGATTAATTATCTTCATGGGTTCTCCTCCTATGGAATATAATTATAACAAGAGAATTATATCAGACATATATAAACTGCCAAAGCAGATATTATAAACTTTTTCTAAATAATTCAATATACGTAACAACTATTCTATTAATTAAAAATTTATATTGCGCCTGTCTCATAAACGTGATAATATAATAAAAACAGAATAGTTGAGTATCTTTAAAACAGTCCTGAGAGGCTGGCAAGATAAACATTATCAATTTCACATCATGATTGGATATGTGTGACTTCTTGCTAGCGCAAGAAGTCTTTTTTATTGAAAAAAATGATTTCTGGATAATCACCTTTAAATTAGCTCGGTGAGGCTGAAAAGGGGAAAAGAGCAAACTCTTCTCCTCAATTTATAAAAATTTAGGAGGATTTATTATGACAGAGAATGTATTAACAAAACATGAAATCAAAACTTCAGGAAACAGCAATTTGCTAGCTTTATCAAAGAAAGTGATTCTTGCACTTCAACATCTTATTGCAATGTTTGGTGCTACTGTATTGGTACCAATTCTTACAGGATTAAATCCATCTGTTGCATTGGTATCAGCAGGATTAGGTACCCTTGTATTTCACGCAGTAACCAAGAAAAAGGTTCCTGTTTTCTTAGGCTCTTCCTTTGCCTTCATTGGTGGAATAATTGCCGTGAAAGAAGCACACAATGGTGATCTTGCATATGCGCAAGGTGGTATCGTAATTGCAGGTCTGATATATGTATTAGCATCTTTTATAATTAGAAAAATCGGAATTGATTTTATAAAGAAATATCTTCCATCCCATGTAATAGGGGCAATGATTATCGTTATAGGATTAAACCTTGTACCTGTAGCATTCGGCATGGCCAGTGGAAACTTTGTACTAGCTATAATAACACTTGGTACCGCACTTACAATAACCTTCTTTGGTAAGGGTTTTGTAAAGCAGCTATCAATATTAATTGCTGTAGTGGTAGGTTATTTGGTAGCACAGATAATTGGACAAGTAGACCCATCTTCCTTCGTAAATGCACCGCTGCTTGCAATTCCAGCATTCACACTGCCAAAGTTCAGCTTACCTGCTATAGCAGTTCTTGCTCCAGTAGTACTTGCAGTTTTCATGGAGCACGTTGGTGATATCACAACAAATGGTCAAGTTGTAGGTCAAGATTTTATTAAGGATCCAGGACTAAACAGAACGCTTCTTGGCGATGGACTTGCAACACTATTAGCCGGTTTCATTGGGGGACCAGCTAATACAACCTATGGTGAGAACACTGGAGTTCTAGCGTTAACAAAGAACTATGATCCATCAATATTAAGATTAGCTGCAGTATTTGCCATCGTCCTCGGATTTGTAGCGAAGATTGGTGGTTTCCTTGGAACGATACCCACTCCAGTTATGGGTGGCATAAGCATGATGCTATTCTCAATGATTGCTCTTGTGGGTGTACAAACGATAAAGAATAACAAGGTACAATTCAATGCGGTAAATGTTATTGTAATGATAGTAGTAATCGTATTAGGGTTGTGGGGCTCCTACTTCCAAAGTATGACTGGTATTAACATCGGAATAAAGATAACTGAAACTGTTTCAATTACAGGCCTAAGCTTAGCTGCCATAGCAGGAGTGGTATTAAACACAGTCCTTAACATGATAGTACCAACAGCGAAGAAAGCTTAATAAGGTTCATATAAAAAAATCCATGGGTTACTCCTAAAGTAATCCATGGATTTTTTATTTTAGCGATCCCCCATTGATTGAAGAATGGTGTTACTATCATTTGAATACAGATAGTCACTTGGAGTACCCCATTTCTCAAGCTTGTTGTACTCGGGATTTGTCGAGTCAAAATATATCCAGATTGGTATATGATCCAGTTGAGGATATTTCATAAATAATTGTCTATCTCCGTATCTGATTGCTTCCAGCGCCAATGGCAATTCACGTCTAAAAATCTCATTGCGTATCGCCGATAAACCAGCTCCGAGTTCGCCATCTACGTACACATATACAAGCAAAAATAGAGTTCCATTATAACTTCCCCACTCAGCAAGAACCTCATCTCTCATTTTACTAATCTTGTCATATGCATATTCAAGACCTATTGTTAAAAATAGCTCAGCTGTTATATCCGAATGTGTCAAGGTATATTTTCGTCCTATTATTGGTTCCGTAGGTGTTGTCCCAGTTCTAAATTCTACATTGAGCTTTTCAGGGTTTAATTTTCCCACTTCCCACACCTCACTATTTATATTTCAGATTATCCTATTGGCAATAATCTATTTATTGCATATCTATATATAATATGCCGCCAAAAGCATGTTGTTCATATCATTTATTCGGCCTTCAATCTATATCAATAAACCAAAAGACCGCCAACCAAGGGATATACTCTTTCCTTGATCAACGGTCATTTTCTATCACTTATTTACTTGTCACAGTATAGCAAACTTCTGTTATCCAGTTTTGTGGTTCAGGAGTTTCATATGGTGTTACATGAAAAATGTTAATCATTGGACCGTCCATCACATAATCCGAAGCTTCGAGCCAATCTGCAATTGCTTTGGATACTTGAGGTCGTTGATCGTAGCTTCCTCTGAATGTAACAGAAACAACCTTTCGCTCAGGGGTAGTCAAGAATTTTACATGGTCACTATCTTTTCCAGCACCGTTAATAGCTGTCTGTATTTCAACATCGATATCGATATCCTTATACTCATCATCATGATAGATTGCTAGTGCGTGACAGTCTTTAGATAAAGAGAGCTTTTGCTTGATAATCTCTTGATCTAGTTCTCCCCACAGCATGCCTTCTTCCTCTCGAGATGGTATTATTTTTCTCAAAGAGATTACTTCCCTTCCAGGTATCGTCTTTAATACGACTGCGTATTTCAAGCGGCCGGTGTCCTTGCCTAGATTATGAATTGTATTTTCCAATAGAGACATTTGCTTTTTTATTTTTTGGCTTTCTTCATTAAGTTCAACCATACGAATCTTCATGAATTTCTGAATGAAATCTAACTCGCCATTGCTTTCTAAGATTTCTCTAATGCCTGCAAGTGAAATTCCTAGTTCCTTGTAATTGGAAATTTGATTTATAATATCTAGCTGATGCACATTGTAGTATCGATATCCGGTATTTTGATCAATGGTTATAGGTTTGAGCAAGTCAATTTCATCATAATGCCTGAGCATTCGGATTGATGTATTTGCTAGCCTTGAAAAGTCTCCAATTTTCAGCATGTTTACCACCCCTTTTTCTTATGTATTATCATTATATAGTCTTACATAATGCTAGGGTCAAGAAGGCAATTCATTTTATCGATTTCTTTTTAAGCTCAATACAAATCTATCGGAACAATGGCGAAGGCCATCTAACCATAGTTATGGATTCCCATCCTATGGCAAATATTGTTCTGTAATGCTCTGTACATATCCATCTTTTGTTACAATCCGAAAGGGTGGGCTATAATCCGAATATTGACTAAGATACTGAGTAAACTCCTCTATGGCAACAGATTTAATGGAGACTGTTTCTCCTAACTCGACAATACTGTATTGCGTTTCATCCGTTGTCTCAAAATACGTGGTATTGCTTTCGGGATTGTGTATATAGAACCCATTTGGCAAATCATCTGTATTTATATTCAGTTCCTTAAGCCTTTCTTCATCGTCTTCCGTCAACCATTCAATTTGATCCAAGTAAAAGGTTGCATTGGTTTTGTCACCTTCAAATTTTGAAATATATCCTATAAGATGATTTTCTTGGTTTTGTGAAATATTCTTTTCTTCTAATTGTTCTTTTGGCAGATTTATCATAAGTCCTCTTACACTTATAATCACTGCAATAATCACCACTACAGAAATCCAAAATGCCGGCTTTTTATAATCTAATATATTCATATTACTTCCTTTCTTACTTTCCCTCTCCCAAGCAGATGCCTAACACTTATTCTAATATCATTTGGCTAAGGTATTTTTCCAACAAGTAACTAACCCATTCTCCCTTTGCTCCGCGCTTATCGAAGCTTATAAATCCATCGGCCTTATAGATATAATTAATCTTCCAATTTCCATCCTTCGTTTTTTTGCTTTTTATAAACTCGACAGCAGGTTTTACATGTGGGTGATTCATGTTCCTTGTCATATAGGCAATATCAAGCAGTTCAATAATATTCAGCTGATAAGACTGGGGATATGCGATATCCAATATATGCTTTGTAATAGGTTTCTTATTTGTTAATCGCTGATACAGATTATGCTGTAATAAGTATTCTGTGCCTTTTTCGATTATTTCCATAGCTTTCTCGTCCTGTTCCATAGATGCATTGTAGTGATACAGCAATGCTTTGACTGACTTTGCAATTCCAATATAGCAAGGCGTAGATTTTAAACAACCACCATATTTTGTAGTTCCTACACCATTCCATAGACTCTTTTGGTTTCTTTCAAACACTTGATAATTCTTTATCCATTCAATGGCACGTTTTACATAATAGTTGTCGGCATATCCTAGCTTTGAATATGCTTCCACAAGCATTGCATTATAACAAGGTAATATATCTTCACTTTTTCCGGTTATTGAAAATCCATCTGATGTCGCAAATGTTTTCTCTACATATTGCATCAGGTCCTGCGTATACTTTAGCTTTCCGGCATAAGGTATCTCTGAAAGAGCCAATAATCGCCATATGGGAAACAGTGAATTCTTAGAATGTTCACTTGTAAGAGACTGAATTAATTCAGATGAATAAAGAAGACTGTTTATTGCTTCATCAGTCAGCTCTGTCCCTTTATCATATTCCATTTTAAGCAGCAGCGCATGATCCATACTTATACCCCTTTCTAGTTCCTAGCCTTAATTTTATGATACCTTATGTTTGTAAACTTTCATAGCATCTATAAAAAACAAACCTCTGTTGTTAATTCAACAGAGGTATTGAAACTTATTTCCTACTCTCTACCTTGAAAGAAAGACCACATTCAGCAAGAACGCTGCTTAAAATGCGTATTGCTTTGGGTCCAAATCCATGGAGTGCCAACAGTTCTTTTTCACTATACTGCGCCAACTGATTCAATGTCTCAATGCCCGCTGCTTGCAACGCCCGATGGGCAGGCTGACTAATTTTAATATTTGCCAATTCC
>JAQSYB010000121.1 GCA_029256365.1 Clostridia bacterium | reverse complement strand
CTGTCTTTCGGCAGCTTTGACAAAGGGATATGAAACCTCTGAAGTTGTTCGTAATCAAATATATTGTGTGTGCTTGCATAGGTCTGCACAGGAATATCTGATATTGCTTCTCCCTTCAATACTCTAACTGCAAGCTTGCCTGCACCTTCTCCCAGAGTTTTTCCACTTAACAGATTTCCACCTATGGCTCCATACCCCATACTGAAGTCATAAAGGTTAAATACAGGAACACTGCTATTTGCGCTGATGATCTTAGTAAAAGCTTCAAACCCAATATTCTTACCATCAGCATCTACATAATAAATCGTAATTAGTATCACACTGTCACTTTGCGCTTTTCTTGTTTCCTCTATTATTTCTTCTAAGTTCATGTTATTCAAAGCTATTATTTCGATTTCTGGACTTATTTGCCTAACAGCATCTTCCGTCATCTTGCCCGTAGATATACCACTTTCTGTATTATCATATAACACATAAATCTTCTTCATATTCGGCATGATTTCTAATGCTCTTTTTACAGTCTCCATAGGATTGACTTCGGAAACTACTCCCGTAAAATTTGAATAATTCTTTGTAAGCTTGTTTACACCATCTTGATTAATGCCGCAGAATACCACAGGTGCATCTGCAAACAAATCCGCTCTATTTTTTATTGCAAAGTCAAGGGCGGTATCATCGGTAGTAATAAGCAAATCCACTTTCTGATTTGAATACTTGTATTTTAACAGATTGTATTGCAACTCCAAGTTCTCTTCATTGGGGTAGTTTTTCCAATCTAAATATTCAACCATAATCTTGCTATCTGGAAATTCTTTATAAAGCTCATCAGTAATGCCGTCCATTTCCTCATCTGTCCATGTGAGTCCTTTGTGGTATGAATTTATGATAAGTATATTTTTGCTGTTATCTGCCAAAACCCGCGGTGTTGAAACAGAGGAGAGCATAACAAATAAAAGCATAAATACTACCAATAACCTTATCTTTCGCAATTTCATATTTCACCTCATATCAAGTTTGCCTTTAATTAACCAAACCCATTGACCCAAACCATCTCTTAAAGAATTTACCTAAGTCGACTATAGATGTAATATCTTCGCGTTCAGTAAACAAACCAATTATTCCATCATCTTCACCAATATTGCTAAAAAAGAAGAAATTCTCTTGCTTCTCAGCCTTGGGATGATACATACTATCAACTCCAAGACATCGCATTGTACCACTTTCTACAAAATAGATATAGTTTGAAAATTGACTTTCTTGGGATTCATTGATTACGGGTATACCTTCCCATTCTTCATTTAGCACATAATTATCCCATCTTTCGATGAACCTCTTTTTATCATTCAGTATCATTGAAAGGTCCCTTTTCCTAACTGCAAATTTCCACTTTCCAATTGTAAAAATAATGATGCTTTGCATATTAATATCCCCCCTTATTTCACTATTATTTTAATAAAGCTCTTGGCTGTAGAATTTCTTGCTTGGTTTATCTGCAAATCATTCTTTCTTAATTATTTCACTATATAAGTTCAATACATGATCAAGTAATATACTATTCTCAATAACGCAGGGGTCAGTCAAATTTGTATTATTGTCAATTGCTTTGGACAAGGCATCTCTTAATCTTTCAATTTCTCTTGCAACTTCAGCTTTATTCATACCAATCGCCCCCTAATGTATGAATAATATCCTTTCATTTTACAAATTTACCATATTACAATTTTACCAATATCATCTGACGGAATTATGACAAAAAACGACAGAACCTGCATAGCTCTATGTCTTGCAGGTTCTTATGCTTGTTTATTTGGAATATATGGAAAGAATACAATAAATTATACTTCTATTCTAGGTTTTCTCTCAAGCTATTATATAGTTGAATGACATTCTTACTGGGGGCAACTCCCATTTCTCTAGATAATACCTTAACATATCTATCATATTGCTTCAGCAATGCACTTTTGTCTCTTTGAAATGCATAGACCTTCAATAGCAAACAGATTACCTCTTCATCAAGTTCATTGCGACGTGTCAACTTCCTCAATATTTGTAAGGATTGCGCAAGTCTTTGAATATCTAAAAGATAACTTGCCAGCTTCTTACCAAAGCTAAAATATAATTCCGAAATTCTTTCCTTCTCATGCAATGACCAATAATAGCCCTTATCACCATATAATTCACCTATATAAAGCTTCTCTGCCTTCAAGGCATCCTCCAAATTAAACTCATTGATTGTGACAAGGGAGTTGATGCGATTCTCAAAGTCAATAAAATCAATATAGATATCTTTTCTCTCTATTGTATAGCTTTCATTTGAAGAAATGATTGCCCCTTTCATTCCATAGGGCTCCAATGCCTTCCTTAGCTTATATGTCGTGGTATTTAGATATGTTTCCGCATTCTGCGGCGTCATCCCACGGAATACTTCTTCCATCACACTCCACTTTGAAACAAACCTCCCGCGATGCATCAGCAAAAAAGATAAAAATTCTGCACTTTTGCTCGAGCTTAACTGCACAATTCCACCATCCATGCTTCTTACATCTAGTCCTCCCAAGCAATAGATAAACAGCTTTGCATTGCTTTCTATTCTATTTGCCTGTATTCGAAAATGCTTTTCCATTGCCCTTTTAATTGTACTCTCCAGCCGTACTTGAGAAATCGGTTTTACTATATAATCAAAGGCATGTACTGAAAAGGCTTCTAGGGCATACTCTTTATACGAAGTTACATATACAAGATCCATCCCAGGCATTTCAGACATCATTCTTCTGCCTAATTCCAGACCACTCTCTTCTGGCATGCTAATGTCAACAAACATCATATCTACCTTGTTTTCACGTAAAAAGCTGTAAGCATCCTTTGCCCGTTGAAATGCTCCTACAATCTCTACCCCAGGTATTTTCGATATCATTTTTTTCATAATTAGTAACGTTGACTTCTCATCATCTACTATTATCACTTTCATGCTATCACCCTACTTACAATTGATTATGATCTACAGCCTTCTTACTTGCCGGTATGAAAATATAAAAAGTGCTGCCTACACCCAGTATACTGTCTACTCCGATTTTCCCGCCATTTCTCCTTATAAATATATAGCAACTAAATAATACAAGCTTTTCTAACTTGTTACTATTTTTTCATATATTAATCTGAAAAGTCAATAGCTTAGAATAATTGAAAAGCGCCAGAGACTGCTCTTTCTGCTTCTTATTTAAAGCATAGGAACCGTCTCTGGCGCTTCGCCTGACGCTTGTTATATTGGATTCGCCATGAATAGCTCATCAGCTGTGCAATAACCATTATCCAGTGCATTTTGTCTCAAAACCAAATATAGCTCCGCCTTCGTTGCATCCTCATAAGGCCTAACAAAAAGTGTTCCTATGAAAAAGAGCAACACGCCCAGGAGATACCACCCAATAAAAGATAGGTCCAAGACAAACATATCAAATTTATGTCCTTCTGTCATTTGATTGCTCAGCTGTACAGCTCGACTATAGCCTATATTGGGATTGTCCGCCAAAATATAGGGTACCATGCTGTATGCGTAGCTTTTGACTATGCCTGGTATAATAAGCAGCAAATACCATAAGAAATTAAGAACTCCTCTATACAGCATTGTCTTTATAATGTCTAAATATCTTTCTCCTTTAAAGGCATAACCCAAGTAGCTCATATTGATATCTTGCTGCGTTGCCTGTTTAAAAAAGCGTCTTCCCCCTACTTCAAGCGCATATCCAATTAGTATTCTATATAATATGAATGCTGCTGCTATTGTAATAAAGATGATTATGATGCTAGGATATAGAGTAAATTCCCCTCCAGGCTGTCCAAAAGGGTCAAATCCATGATTTGTATATCTATTGTTAGATCTTCCACCAGATGATCCTCCACCATCAGCACCTGCCAGCAATAACACAATGCTGACAAGAAAGGCTTTCCAATATGCTACCTTTAAAACTGCCTTTGCTCTTGTTTTTAAATATTCTCGTGTCCACATAATCAGTCACCTCCATGAGTATCCTTATATTACCATATTATGCTTTTCGTTACAATATGACCCTGAATTGTAAAAAGCGCCGGAAACGGCTTCTTCTACTTCATACAGAAGCAGGAGTTGCCATTCCCAGCGCTTTTCTTAACCATTCAGTTCAACGTAAGAGCATGATTAGTGCGGCTGCGAATATTACATAAAACAGCCCCGCTATAATAGTGGTTGCAACTATTGATAGTATCTTAAACAACAAGCTCATATTGCTTCTTATGATTCTAAAATTATAAAGGGTTGCAAGTGCTCCGAACAAGCCTCCCATTGCCCCACCAGTCAGTGCCAAGACAAGTGGGAAGCCTGCAAGAAGATACTCATACCACAATAGCTTACGTGCCAAAACAATTTCCTTGTCTTCAAAAAAAATCTTTGGAATGCCGTCAAAACTAGCACCTTTTATTTTTAACTTCTTAATCTCATGGTTGTGTGACTCTATTTCGTAATAACCACCTTGCTTTTGTTTTCTTACCTCATTCCCATCAACAAACACCAATGTTCGACCAGTCCAAAAGGACCTTTGAATCTCTATCTCAGAATCTCCTAACTCATCTAAAACAAATTTGAATGTCAATTTGATTTCCTCCGTGGCAATATATTACATAGAACAAAGCTGATGCTATAATTATGTCTACTCTATTCATTATGCCCAAGGTTTTATCTTTTTACGAGGTGTATTAAGAAGCACCAGAGATGGTTATTTTTTGCTATTCCTTGTAATAAGCTATAGAAATCGTAGCTGCCGCAAGCTTATTTCAAAATATATTGAATTTTCTAATATTTCCATTTACATAAACATATATTTATTATATGATATACAGAACACATTATAAAAGGAGGTGAATTGTGTATGCCAATCGTAACCATAGCCAACTATTTGTTTGATAAGGAAGATCCGAAACCAGACAACAAAACCACAAATACAAATAAAAATGGCAATAAGGACACAAAAACAAATGAAAGATAGCGACATTATTTAAAGGCCAACATCCCATAAATCGGAGATGTTGGCCTTTGAATTTTTTGCTGAAAAATATAGTTTTTACATACACAAAAAATAAAAAAATTGTAAAGCAAAACACCTTACAACTCTATATGCTTAAGTGGTGTTCTCGGCGGGAATCGAACCCACGGCCTTTCGCTTAGGAGGCGAACGCTCTATCCTACTGAGCTACGAGAACCTATTAAAATAATGCACTATGATTTAGGAAACCATTGCTCTATCCTACTGAGCCTAGGTGCATCTTTGATTTTTTAGGTCACGATAATTATAAGTCAGCCTATCATGTTTTGTCAATTAATAAATTAAGGCAAACAGCCTAATTGGGCGCATTATTGCTTTAAAATGATACATGTTTTATGCTATCCTATATATATGTTTTTGATTTTGATTTAGGGGTGTATCATATGGATAAAACTTTAGAATTTAAAAAAGGTTTTAAAGCAGGAATACCTATCGCCGTGGGCTATTTGCCCATTGCAGTAACCTTTGGACTAATGGCAAAGGCAGCAGGGCTTCCAAGCTATGTAGGAATTCTTATGTCCTCGGTTATATATGCAGGTGCCAGCCAATTTGTAGGGGTCAATCTTTTGGTGCTTGGCGCTGCTTCTTGGGAAATTGTGTTGACTACATTTATATTGAATTTGAGGCACTTTTTAATGTCCGCTTCTCTTTCTCAAAGCTTGAAGCCAGATTCAAATAAGTCACTTTTGCCCTTGGTTTCCTATGGAATCACGGACGAAACCTTTACGGTAGCATCTCTCAATGACCAGGACAAGCTGGATGTGCATTATTTGATTGGTTTAAATGTCATTGCCTTTGGCGCTTGGAACATCGGAACCTGGTGTGGCCTTTTCCTAGCATCGGGTTTGCCGCAGTCACTGAAGGATAGTATGGGGATTGCGCTTTATGCAATGTTCATAGGCTTATTGATCCCCTCTGCTGCAAAATCTAAGTCTGTGCTAATCATTGCACTGATTGCTGCTGGCTCTCACGGACTGATCAAATGGCTTCCTATGTTTAACGCGCTTTCTGCTGGTTGGAGCATTATTATTTCAACCGTCATTGCAGCTGCAGTAGGTGCTTATTTGTTCCCACAGGAGGAAAAACAAGATGCTTAAGTATATACTTTTAATTTTTGCTATGGGCTTGGTAACCTACATCCCACGTTTGATTCCAATGGTATTTCTAAATGGCGTGAAGCTGCCGCC
>JAQSYB010000120.1 GCA_029256365.1 Clostridia bacterium | reverse complement strand
TGCTATACTTATCTTGCTTCAGCTCGATGCTATCGTAAGATATCTGAACCTTTGCTGATACAGTGATCAGAGAATATAATTCAGCTGCATCATTGTTGTACATTCTAACACAGCCTGCAGATGCATAGGTTCCTATTGAGCTGGGTACATTGTTTCCATGTATCCCATAAGTGCCTCTAGGTGCACTGATGCCCATCCATCTTATACCCAAGGGATTCCGTGGTCCTGGAGCAACAATATTCCCCTTGTTGTTCCAATATGGATTTACAACTTTATTTCTTATGGTGAAACTGCCTATTGGTGTCTTTGTAGTTGGTTTCCCCACCGCCACAGGATACTCTTTTACCAGTTCCCCATTGTTAAAAAGTTTTAAAGTTCGTGATGCTGCATTGATGTATATGCTGTATACAGGTTCTTTTTCCTCTCCATAAACATTGTTGATGCAGAGAAAAAGTATAATCATGATTGCTGCAATTTTCTTCAAGTGAATCCCTCCAAGCTATTATGTACGTTTATTTGTATTAAGCTTTGAGGAAATTTATTCATATAAATCATATTTACATAAAAAATATATATTTAGCAAAACTTTAATATTGCTTTTTAAAAATTATTGTTATATAATAAATAACGTAGTTGCCGGTGTGATGGAATGGCAGACGTAGTGGACTCAAAATCCACCGGTGGTGACACCGTGCCGGTTCGAGTCCGGCCACCGGCACCACTTATTTTAAAAGTTAGATTAAGAACTTCAGCAATGAAGTTCTTTTTTTATTGTTTGGATAAAAATGAGGAGCTGCATTACTGCAGCTCCTCTTGATTTTGTCGGTCTACTTTTTGAATCTTTATTTTCGATATTCTTTTGTCATCCACTTCTTCAATTCTAAAATCAAGGTCCTCAAATTTCACTTCATCTCCCACTTCTGGCATCTTGCCTGATAGACTGAGAATCATGCCGCTTATGGTATCAAACTCTTCCTCTGGAAGGTCTAAGTTCATGATGTCATTTATTTCGCTCATACTGAGCATTCCATCTACAACATATGTATGGTCATCCAACTGCTCATATTCCAACACTACATCATCATATTCATCAAAGATATTTCCTACAATCTCTTCCAACAAATCTTCTATGGTTATCAAGCCTGCGGTGCCGCCGTATTCATCTATTACAATCGCAATATGAGTTTTTGATTTTTGCATTTCCTTGAATAGCTCATCTATTTTTTTATATTCCGGTACGAAGTATGCTGGACGTATGAGATCCTTCAAGGAAATTTCCCAGTCTGTACTTTTCTTTATAAGTGCAAAAAGATCCTTTACGTACAACAATCCAATAACATTATCTATAGAGTTTTCATAAACAGGTATTCTGGAGAAGTTTTCTTCAACAATTATTTCTAATATTTCATCTACAGTTGCTTCAATACTTACAGCAATAATGTGATTTCTAGGTGTCATGACTTCTTTGGCTGCAGTGTCGTCAAACTCAAAAATACTATTGATCATGTTGGTTTCTGTCTCTTGAAAAATACCCTTTTCCTCTCCAACATTTATCATCAAGCGAATTTCTTCCTCAGTGATTTGAGAGCTGCTCACTGTATTCGATCCACCTAATAGCTTCGCTACAAGATTTGTTGTAAAGGACAACATTTTGACTGCCGGCGAAGTAATCTTTGACAATATTCTGATAGGCTTTGCTACAAACATGGCTATCTTTTCTGATTTCTCTAAAGCCAATCGTTTGGGTACTAGCTCTCCTAATACTAAAGTGAAAAATCCAATTATTATAGTAACAATAAGTGTCGCTAAAACTTTTGCTGATGCTGCAATTACTGGGATATTGAGATTTGCTAGAAATAACGCAAGGGCACTTGACAATGTCTGTGCACCAATCGCACTTGCTAAGAATCCGGCAAAGGTAATTCCTATTTGTATTGTAGCCAAAAGCTTGCTGGGCTCTTCTAAAAATTTACTTACAATTATTGCAGCCTTGTTGCCATCGTCTATCAAGGGCTTTAGTCTAGCTTGTCTCACAGATACTATAGCCATTTCTGATGCGGCAAAAAAAGCATTTGCTCCAATTAAAGCAAATATAATAAAAATCTGCGTCCATAAGTCACTACTGTCCATTAAAAAATTCCCCCTAGTATATTGTTATCTATTATTATACTATTTATTGTTGTTTGAATTCAAATGAATTATCTTCAATAATTGTCGAATCAGTAAAAATTTTCATCTATAACCTATTATATCAAATTTACTATATGTAATCCTATATATACCTGCTATTTTCTCCTTATTTCTATGTTTTTATGTTTTATTGTAAATTTTGGTGCTTATAAAATAATATAGCAAGGGTTGATCGCCTTACTATCCGAACAGCCCTTGCTCTAAGCCTGTAATAAAAATGATAAGAAGCACCAATTTAAAGTGTTTGTCGCAGCGATTTTCTAAAGTAAAGACAATAAGCAAAATAAGCACTAATAGATCTTCACGTCGTAGGCGCCTTAAGAACTTAAAGGCGATTTTTTCAAAGCCCATTTAGCTTTCCGCCTTATTGTTGAATCGATCAAACACCGAAAGTGCACTTAATATTTTTACACAGTCATCTATACTTTTCTGTCTTTTTTCAGATACAAATGGTTTCATGGAGTTTAAAAACATTACTCTATTATCGCTTTTACTCCCTTCAAACATTTTACCCATGATACTGTTTAAAAAGATATTGTTGTCAAGCGTTGGGGGAGTGGATGCTTGGGGGGTACCTATTCCATCAAGGTCTCCTTCATCTGTTATTTCATTTTTTTTTTGCGTATTCAATCCGCCCATAAGCATACCCATCAACTGGTTTTTAAGTCCATCCATATCATTGTCTTTTAGCATTTTAACCAGTTTTTCGCTGTCTCCACCTTTGCTGCGACTTAGATAGCCAATGAGATCTTGTTTTAGCCCTTCTATATCGCCTTTATTGATTTTTTCCTTTACAGAAGGATCTATACTATTGTCTTTATTGATCTCATTCATCAACATTTTTTGCATATCATTTTTTGACAGATTATCAATATCAACACCAGGCATCTTCTCTTCTATTTTTTTCTTTATATTACCTATGTCTCCACTTTTACCATAAGGCATAGAGAATCCTCTCCTTCACTTTTAATTATGCATTTTAATAAACCAGTCTTCTTCGTTCCTTATATTTTCGTCTATATAAATATTCGTCTTTTTTCTGTTCTCCAATTTCTTCAGATAAGCTTTTCTTATTTTTTTGAGGAAACAGGAAAAATACCAATGCCAATATTCCCAATATCCATAAGGTATTTTCATCAAGCTTAAAATCCACTTACATTACCCCCTTCTGCGACTTACTCCCTTAATCCCATTGTATTCTTTTGAACAAGTTTGGTTACTGCTTTTACACCTTTTTTGAAAAAAATAAGCGGTACAGCAGTTTGCACCGCTTGTACCGCACTATCCTTATACTCCGAAACCGAAAGTTCTTCCAAAACCACCAAAAGCGATTATAGCTAGTATGATAATGAAGAAGAAGCTTTGCTCTTTACCACAACTGCATGCCAATAATATAAATAGAAGCAGAAGAAGTAAAAAACCACTGTCGCCTCCTGCAAATGCGCCTAAAACGCCGCCGCCATCAAATCCCATAATTACACCTCCATATTTAATTATATTAGCTGATACATTTTGCTTATATATATTCCTATTTGGGGATTTATCTTTTGTGCTTTATATACAACCATTGTGAATGAATTAGATACCGAAACCGAAAGTTCTTCCAAAACCACCAAAAGCGATTATAGCTAATATGATGATGAAGAAGAAGTTATTTTCTCTACCGAATCCGCATGCCAACAATATGAAAAGCAGCAGAAGTAGTAAGAAACCTTTGTCACAGCCTGCAAATGCACCTAGTACACCATTGTTGCATGTATCTACTATTGGGGATACTGCTCCACAACCACCCATAATTACACCTCCCTTTTTTATTACTTATTGCATGTTATTTCTAACATCCACAACCAAATATATTTCCTAGATCTCCAAGGCAGCTGCCTAAGCCTCCATGGCTGCCTCCAATACCTAGAGAAGGCAATATAAATATTAATAGCAATATGATTAATATCCAACTACTACCGCCCCCGAATAAACCACCTGTTCCGCAACCGGAATGAAAGCTAGGCAGTACAAATACCAATATTAGCAGGATCCAAATCCAGCTATTTCCTCCAAATAAATTCCCAAAACCTTGAGACATATGAGCACCTCCCTTCAAACAGTCATCCTATGTGCTTCAAAGCTTTGTCTTTGGCATATCATATATTAAATACCGAAGCCGAAAGTTCTTCCAAAACCGCCAAAGGCAATTATTGCAAGTATGATGATGAAGAAGAAGCTTTGCTCTCTACCATGACTGCAAGCCAAAAGTATGAAAAGCAGCAATAGTAATAAGAAGCCATTTCCACATCCTGAAAATGCACCAAGTACGCCTTTATCGCATGTATCTACTATTGGAGAAACCGCTCCACAACACTGTCCCATAATGATGCCTCCTATCTTAGTTATTGATCTTTTACAGCAGCCCCGTAGGGCTTTGTCTTTGGTGCATTAGCAAATTAGATACCGAAACCGAAAGTTCTTCCAAAACCGCCAAAAGCGATTATAGCTAGTATGATGATGAAGAAGAAGTTATTTTCTCTGCCAAATCCGCATGCTAACAATATGAAAAGCAGCAGAAGTAGTAAGAAACCTTTGTCGCATCCTGCAAATGCACCTAATACACCATTGTTACAATTATCAACTGCACCTAAAACGTTACCACAACTCATTTTCATACATCCTTTCAAAATTTATTTTTTTACTGGATTTTTAGAGGGTAGATTCATTATGATAGATTAGAAACCGAAAACCTTGCTTATACCGCCGAAAGCAATTATCGCCAGTATAATAATGAAGAAGTAGTTGTTATCTCTGCCTGTTGTTACATTCGATGCAAGCAGCATAAAAAGTAACAAGAGCAGTAGAAAATCGCTGTCACAGAACTTGCCCAGAATTCCTTCTCCCATAGTTGCACCTCCTCTCCCAATTACTTCTTAACATGCTTTGGTACTTCAAATTCATATGTTGTAGCCATTAGGAAGGGTTGTTTTCTTTTCCCACTTCTATACTATGTACAACTCCTTTTTTGGTTACAAAAGAAAAAAGCTCATATTCGAAAAATATGAGCTATTTTTTTGATTCTATGGTTCCATTTTAAAATCTCACATAAAAATTTGGAGAATACATTTTTAAGATTTTATATATGCTATAATATTATGGAAAACTCGAAAAATGTTCGGTTAAATATAAATTGGAAGGGGTATCATAATGTCAAAGCTAATGTGGAAGCCTGGAACAATGCTTTATCCTGTACCTTCTGTAATGGTTTCATGCAGAAATAAACAAGGTGAAAATAATATTATTACAATTGCTTGGACGGGTATTATTTGTTCTGATCCAGCAATGCTGTACGTTTCTATTAGACCTGAAAGACATTCTTATAACATGATTAAGGAAACAGGGGAATTTGTAGTGAATGTTCCCAACAGCAAGTTGGCCTTTGCAGCTGATTTCTGTGGTGTGAAGTCTGGCAAGGAAATCAATAAGTTTGAACACTTAAAGCTTACACCTGCTCAGTCTAATCTAGTTGCTGCCCCCTATATTGATGAGGCTCCCTTGAACCTAGAGTGCAAGGTAAAGGATATTATTAAGCTTGGGACTCATGATATGTTTATAGCAGAAATAATGTGTGTCAATGTAGATGATTCCTTATTGGATAGCAATGGTAAGCTTCATTTAAATAAAGCAGACTTGATATGCTATACCCATGGAGAATACAGGACCTTGGCAGATTCCTTGGGCACCTTTGGCTATTCTGTAAAGAAGAAAACGACCAAGAAGTAGCTTGTAGAGAGGGTGGTGTATAAATGCCTATCATCAATATTGCAAATCACTTCATAGAGAGCAATGGAGTTCCCATAGACCCTGATAAAAAAGAGCGGCAGCAAAGAAAAAAAGACAACAAAGAGAAGAAGTAAAGTCAAAAACTTTACCCAGATTGTTGACAAACTAGCAAAAAATAAAAGTTTTGTATTAAGGTGCATTTTTATACAGCTTGATTGTACTCTGTGAAGGGAGGCTACAAAGTTCGTAAGTCTGGCACGATGCCAGACGCTGATTCAGAGGCATGGATGCCTCATTGAATC
>JAQSYB010000119.1 GCA_029256365.1 Clostridia bacterium | reverse complement strand
TATGCAAACCTTGGAAAATTAGGAGAGATAAATATATTTTCTGCTGTGGCATCTGCAACGATGCTATGAGCGATGGTTTCTAATGCTTTTGAAGCATTTTTCTTGGGACCTTTCCCCTCCGGAACTCCTGTCATAAAAGGCAGCATCCCGCCTCCGCCAATTCCAGCACCCTGCCTCCAGTTCAGCTTTGCCTTTTCGCACCAGTTTTTCATCAACTCCAATGCGATGGCATTTTGGTGCCCCTCATAGAATCCACTGTTCACGAGGCAATAAACTGATATTTCCTTTTTTGATTGTTTCTGAAAGAATGTTTCCAATTGATTTAGACAGCTTAGCAGATGAGAAGGTATACCATCAATATATAGTGGAAATGCAAATACGAAAGTATTGCATTCCGCAATTTGTGCCAAATCAGAATCACATAATTCAGATGTTCTAAAATGATATTCTAGGATCTCATTTTCATCATGCAAAAGTGTCTTTAATGTTTGCAAGAGATATCCCGATGTACTATTTTTTGCTTTAGGACTGCCATTCACGAAAGCTATTTTCATATAATCCTTAACCTCCCAAAAGTAGACATGCATATTACAATGCAAAGTCTTTGATTTCATCTATACTATGAACAAATGTAACACTTTGGCCACTACAATCCATATTGATCGCATTTGCCTTTATCAGTTTTTCTGCCGTTTGTTTTTCATTCTCTGTAATATTTTCACCGTAAAACCATACCTTCAGCTCAAAATGGTTGTTATATCGACCTCTGTGATGCATTTCTCCATTTCTATATACAAAATATGGATGATTATATGAAATACCTCTATCCATTGCCTTTTTGACAGATGGACTAAATCCGCCGTAAAAGCACTTGCTCAAAAGTATGACCTCGCTGCATTTTGAAAGCTGCTCTCCCATATCTCCGTATTCATCACGTATCACACAGGTCCCAGGGGTTTTCGTCCAGCAGCCAAAGCATCCGATACAATGATGCATGGTGTCATCACAAGCCACTATTTTCACGTTGTCTGGTATACTTGGAAATCGTTCTTTGAAGCGATTCGCGTCTAAATCATGAATTAGTATTTTCATTTCACCGATACTCCTTCTATGCATAAAATTGCTATATATCTATTGTAAAGGTTAGATGATTTCTTTACATCTGTCTAAGGTAACAAATAAAGTCCATATCGCATATGACTGGAGTCATATGCGATATGGACCAAAGATTAAAATACCAACTACCCAATATAAAAATACAAATTTTTGCTTAAACAATTGATATGAGCAATCCTGCTACAGCGCCAAACAATACAATCCATGCAGAGTTGATCTTATACTTAAACACGATTATCAAAGAAATAATTGCAAGTAGTGCTGTTGGTATGTCAATTATGGCTGATAATCCTAATTTCCAACTTACAACAGCCATTAGTCCCCAAGAGGCAACATTGACTGCATCCAATATATTTGATATTACTTTTGAGCTTCTTAATTTAGGTATGATAGGATTTAATAGTCCTACCAACACAAAGGATGGTAGAAATATTGCTATAGTAGAAAGAATAGCCCCCGGTGTGCCGTGAATCAAATAACCTATAAATGTAGCAGTCGTAAATACTGGACCCGGCGTAAATTGACCTACAGCAACAGCATCAAGCAGCTGCTGACTTGTTATTACATTTAGTCTTTCAACAAAATCAGCTTCAAGAAAAGCCAATAAAACATACCCGCTTCCATATAAAACAGATCCGATTTTCAAGAAATTCAAAAATAGGCTTCCTAAGCTTAACCCTTTTATTTGTATCTGCTGGGGGATGAAGCCCATTATTGGAAGTAAAATCGGAGAGAACGATAATGCACTAGAGTTTCTATTGCTAATATTCGTAATAACCAATATGCTTACACCAGCCATAACAAGAAGTAAAATTTCATTTACACCCAAAAATGATAGGATTATTACCAAAGAACCTATTATTCCTAAGGTTTTATTTTTAATTGCAGTTTGCCCTAATCTGATTAGGGCTTGCAGAACAATGGCGATTATAACTGGTTTGATACCATATAGTATATTTGATATTTCAGGCAATGAACCATATCTTACATACATCACAGCGAAGCCTAAAACAATTAGCATTGCTGGGAGAATAAAGCACACTCCTGCCAGTATCAACCCAAGCCATCCTCCACGTTCATATCCCAAATGTATTGCTAGCTCCGTTGAGTTTGGCCCCGGGATAAGATTGGTGGCTCCTAGTAAATCAAGAAACTTATCTTTTTCTATCCACTTTCTTTTCTTTACTATTTCATCATCCATCATAGCTATATGCGCTGCTGGCCCTCCGAAGGCCGTGGTCCCCAGCTTTAAAAAAACTGCAGCTATTTCTTTTATTCGTTTTTTCTGTTCTTCTTTCGTTAACGAGTAATACATGTGTCTAGGGTCTTTTTTCATAACATTGCCTCCATTAATCAGTCCCTTTTTCAGTTTCATAAGGCCAGGTTGTTATTCCTCCAATGTTATATACCTGCGTATACCCAAAATGCATCAGCATCTTAGCAGCTGATTCGCTTCTGTTTCCACTGCGGCAATAAACATATATCGTGGCATCCTTATCTGGTAATTCTTTTTCTACACCCTTGTTAATTGTACTTATTGGAATAAGAATACTGCCCGGTATATGAGATTCTTTATATTCCTCAGGAGTCCTCACATCTAATAGGATGATATTTTCATTTTCATCCATGTTTCTCTTTGCCTCATCTTGATTCATGCTGGAAACAACTCCTTGTGTTAGATTCTGTCCGCTGTTTTGCTCATTTGAGGCTGCTGGCTGTTTTCCACTGCAACCTACTAACGCAAGCAAAAAAATGAGTGTTAATAACATTAATCGCTTTTTCATATAGCACCTCATTTATATCTTATTATATGTATTATATCAAAATTTAAAGCATTGGGATTGTTTATCTCCAGATACATTTGCTTTAAAAATATAAGGAGAGACTCAATTGCAGCAATGAGTCTCTCCTTTTGATTGACAATGGTGTCCATTATTCTATAGATTGTTGTATATTGTTATCATGCTTCTGATCTTTACCATCGCAGCAGCTTCCTTTTTTATTTCCCCTAAACATCATTGGCAACATCATTACCATCATTATTGGACATAAAAATGGAGCTATCCTTCCAATTACCCCACCAGTTGCCGGGCTATATCTTGCTATAATAGGCAAAAGCCCTATAACCAATATAGGCAGCCCACAGCAAAGTGCCATATGCAGCATATGTTTCTTTCTATTACCTTCATGACCATTCATACTTTATCCTCCAATACTTTTCCTTAATCGAATTTCGTTTCCATTGGTGATATTGTACCGTATGTTTATGAAGATTGTATGAAGAAGCATATTGTTCTTTTTTTACTAGCCTTGTTCTTTGTTTTTTGCTTTAAACCATCTTAGGAATAGTATCAAAATAAGACCCAAAGCGATAAGCAGCAGACTGACTACCTGTGCTATTCTCAATGGACCTAACATTAAGCTGTCGGTCCTAAGCCCTTCAATAAAGAAGCGCCCAATAGAGTAAAGGATAAGATATAGACCTATCAATTCACCGTCATTTTTTTTGTGCTTTCTGAATGAAAATAACGCGATAAAGACCACAAAATTCCAGACCGACTCATAAAGGAAGGTTGGATGATAAAAAACTCCTCCAATATTCATTTGTTCTTGTATGAACTTAGGGAAATAGGAAATGAACTGTTCACTGGCTACACCACCGTGGGCCTCTCGATTCATAAAATTGCCCCATCTTCCTATAGCTTGCCCGAGTATCAAGCTGGGTGCTGCAATATCCGCCAGCTTAAAAAAGCTTAATTTCTTAACCTTTACAAAGAAATATCCAACAACAAATGCACCGATTATTCCTCCATGAATCGCAAGGCCTCCATTGCGTATTGCCAGTATCTCCCCAGGATGTTGTTTAAAGTAGCTCCACTCAAACAGTACATAGTATAATCTAGCTCCCAGTATTGCGGCTGGAAGTGTCCAAAGGAGCATGTCAGAAATGATATCAGAATCATATCCGACTCTTTTTGCCTCTACCATAGCGATTGCTGCCCCTAATACAATACCTAGGGATATTAATATTCCGTACCACATGATGTCTATTCCAAAAATTGAAAAAGCGATTGGATTCATTGTTTTCTCCTTATCATTCATTTCGTTCATATAAAATTTTACACAAGTATTCTAGTTACTTCAAATTTTATTTTGTCTTGTCTTTTATACTTTTTATCCTGCCTATAGATTAGTATATATGACAATGTCATAAGTGTAAAACCTAGGAAGGCTCCTGCTAAATCACTGTTGATGGTCAGCCCTAAATTGTCAGTTAATGCGCTTCCTGCAAAGATACCAATAAACAACATAATCAATGGCAATCCATAGGTTATGGCAACAGCCTTTAGAAATATTTTGGTACTCATTTCTACTTCAACAAATTCGCCAGCTTTTGCCCCAATGGGATTCAATGCATTGATATAAGTATTTGTAGGCACACATCCGCCCTTACAGCTGGCGCAGCTTTCGCCGCAAGCACTGACTCTTCTGATTTCTAATCTCGCAAATTGTTCTTTTACTTCAATCACCTTTGCTTTTTCTTTCATATATCATACTCCTATCCTAATTTAAAAACCGATTGACCTATATTTTTGAGAAACATTGTTAAATCAGCTTAACCGCCTTATATCTATTATATTTGATAGTATATCAATAAAATATGGAGAAACTGTGGAGTTATTCAACTTATATATAAACGAAAATAAGCTGGGCTTGTCTGAAACCCAGCTTATTTTCATTATTCTATGAAGGGAAAGAACTCTCAATACCCTTATATTAAACTACTATTATGAAGAAATTATGAAGAATTCATGAAAAAAAGAAGAAATATGTAAAAAACGGTGCAACCGTTACTCATACTTTTTATAAATGCAGATCCATTAGAATCTCATCATCTAGTTCACCATTCACATTGAAATAACCCTTATGAATCCCAATCTGTTGAAACCCAAGCTTCTCATACAAACGAATTGCATTTCTGTTGCTGGCCTTAACCCCAAGGCTTACATTCCTTATTTCACTATGTTCTTTGGCATACCGAATCAGCTCTTCTAAAACAGCTTTACCAATGCCATTTCTCCAATACTCTTTCTTTACTGAAATTGAAAGTTCGCTATTATGCGCTATCCTCTTTCTATTGGGGCTGGTTATCTGTGCCACGCTGACAATGGAATCATTTATAACTCCTATTATCATAAATGTATTGGCATCAGTACTAAGCTTTTTAATATATTCCGCTTCTTGCTCTACAGTAAGATGAAATTCATCTTTTCCAAATAAAAGATTATCGCTTTCCCCACCAATAGCATTTAGATATTCTATCATTTTTGCCGCATCCTCTACTATCGGTTTTCTTAATATCAGCTGTTGACCATTCTTTAGTTTTACTTCCTTTAAAATTGTTAAATCTGCACACATATTATCCCCTCATTTCTTGAATTGCTATTTTATTTCATCATTTTCTTCAGAAATCAGTTTTTTTACAGGGTAGCCTCTGGCATTCATCATAAATACTATAATCATATACAAGATACTTAGACCTATTCCAGAAAATAAACACCAAAGAGCTATGCCTGGGAGTCGATTTATAAGAAAAGCACCTAATAAAAATACTGCAAGAATAGCAAATTCAAAATAGAAATACCAAGCATAATTGTTTCTGACAGATAAAACAAACAGATAAAGAAATGGCAAAAAAGCAAGCTTCAAATACCAATTATCTGTTACCATACCAATCAACATAACAATCAAACCAATTGTTCTAAAAATAATCTGAAGCCATTTATTTCGAATCATATTAACCCCATACGCCTAGCTTTATTTAATTACACTGCAGTTCTTGCCTTATTCTACCATTTTACATTGAAAATATAAACCGTAAGATTTCTATTGGCATTCAATAAAAAAGACCAACCTCTCAGTTGATCTCTATTTTTTGTTTGTGTTCCTTGACTAAAATTCTCCTCCGACAACATCCCTTGGTACCTCACTTAGCTTGCTGAGCACCTTGTCCGTACTCCAGAAGAACTTATCCTCACCAATACTTTCCTTCATACCGCATCTCTCGAACATTTCCATAACAGCAGGCTGCAGGCAGGTAAAGAAAACAGCTTTGTTTTGCTGGGTCAAGCGCACACATAAATCCTCCAAAACC
>JAQSYB010000118.1 GCA_029256365.1 Clostridia bacterium | reverse complement strand
GTTACTTCGTTGGGATATGGTAAATCAAAAATATAATCTCCCACAAATAAAAAATGATCAACCTTATTTTCAATTGCATCATTTATAACAGCCAATAAAGCAGGGTAATTTCCATGTACATCAGAAACAATGGCTATTCTCATCCTTTTCACCTCTTATAAAGATTATAAAATAAATTTTTTTTATCATGTTAAAATCTATGCATCGTACCAATACATTGTACAATATTTTACACTTGAAATAAAGAATATAAAGGGAAATATGGGATAATATGAAAGCTTAAGAAGTGATGCAAATATAGAGATGACGCTCATGCTATTACAATGAATCTAATAGATGAATCCTTCTAGCTTGCACTTTCTATCTCGGAGGATATAAATTACAGATGAAACGTATCATTCCAGATACATTATGTTAATCCTATGTTATATTTATTTTGAACTGATTTTTTTATTTTTATTGTTGGGGAGGTTAAAAATGTTGAAAATGAGAAGAAAGATAAATATTATCTTAAGTTTCATCTTAATCATGACAGTCTTATTTAGTCCTATTTCCAACTTGAAAGCTGATGCAGCAGCAAATTTAAGTGAGTCACTTTTCAAAGGTGCTTCATCAGTAAATGGGAATCTAAACAAATGGCTCTTGGATGAAGCAAATGGAAATATTTATTTAATTACAGAAAATAAGTTTTTAAGTATTTTTGATGCCAAGACATTGGCACTCAAGAAAGAAATAGAATTTACGTATATTTCCGATATAGATCTTTACAATGGGAAATTATATGCGGCATTGGAGTGGGATCAAGAAGTGGCGGTAATCAATACCAACACAGCTGCTGTTGAAAAAAAGATTAAGGTCACAAATAACCCGCATAAAATGGCCCTTGTGAGCAACAAGATTTTTTATGTGCCAAGGTATTACAAAGGCTGGGACGGACATATTGTTGACTATTCAAAGGTTTATGTTCATAATCTTGCTGATTCAAAAGATGCTGTTGCCATGTCTATGACAGCTATACCAGGTTATGAAAATAGCTCGGCAAGTCTGGAAATAACAGATCTTGTAGCGGATACGGCAAGCAACAGGCTTTTTGTCAGTGCAGCAAATGTATATTCTGAAAAATCCTATCTATTTTCAATTGGCTCAACGGATTATAAGGTGATAGACAATGGAAAGCAGTGGGGATTTGACGGTTATCGACTTGGCATATTTGTCAATGGTGAGGATGTATTCTTTGGAAGCTATAGACTTGATAAGGGAAATCTAAGCAAGTCATATGGGAACTATGAGGGCAGGGTGGCTTTTGCCAAGGGAGAGTATGTATTCTCTCATACGGGGATATTTGACAGAGAGAGCTTCATCAAGATTGGTGGATACAGCGAATATGATGGACAGCAAGGAAATCCGTTTCAATATTCGACTTTTCTAGTAGACAGCAATGACAACGTATACCTTGGAATGTTTGACTCTCCAATTTCAAGAGGTGCATTGAGCAGCTTTATCAAAATTGATTTAGAGAGTGGAAATAAACTACCTGATGATGCCGCAGCCATAGAATATAATGCAGACAAAATAGGCATCGACACAATGGCAAAGCGTCTTTCTATAACACAATGGCTTGTGGATACTGACAACAACCTAATATATGCCCTTTCCAAGGAGAACAATAGGCTTATGATTCTAGGTCTTCATGATCTAAAGCTAAAAAAACAGCTGGTTGTTGGAAACTCTCCCAGTCATATGGCAATGTCAGGAGGCAAGCTATATGTTGCTCTTTCTGGCATCAATCAAGTAGCTGTAGTGGACTTGAAGACTCAGACAATAGAGAGGAATATTGTTCTTCAGCACAAGCCCGGTGCATTGGCTGTTGACGGAAGCAAAATGTTCTATATGGGCTATGAACCATACGACAGAACATCAGAGAAGTATCTGAAGTTGTACATGTACGATTTAACACAGAATACTGAAGTGGATATACTTGCAAATAGTGCAACACGTTTTCTGGAATCAAATATGATAATAGATACAGCAAATCACAGACTTTACCTTGGACATTCGACACATGACGGAGCGATAACCATAAGTACAACGGACTACAAGATTCTGAGTACCTCCGGTTATGGAAGGGACAGCTACCGAGCTGTGGTGTCTGATGACAATGAGAAGCTTTTTTACTCCTATGCAAAATTGGATAAAAATGATTTCTCGATTGTTTATGGTTATTTTAAGGAAGCAATCGTTTATACAAAGGGCTCCTATGCTTTTTCAACAAAAGCAGTGTATGATGCAAACAGCTTCGAAAAGCTTGCAGAGCTGCCTATTGAGTCTGAACGCATATATATGGATGGAAGCAGCAATGTCTATATGTTTGATAAAAAAAGCAATAGCATAAAGAAGTTTTCTTTATTGCCGCTTGTTGCAGGGTTCCCCAAGGCTTATGCTGAAGAAATAAAAAATACGGATTATAGTATACCCAGGGATGCCTTTTATGAACTTGGGCGTATTATGGGGAATATCAAAACAGTGATTGATGATGACAACAATTTAATATATGCGATTTCTAATGAAGGCAATAAGCTTCAGGTTATAAGTAGGACAAACCTGAAACTTATAAAAGAGCTGGTGATAGGCCAGGGACTGACTGACATGAAGCTTGTTGATGGCAAGCTTTATATTGCAGCCAGCGGTATAAAATCAATCGTCGTGTATAACACGGCTTCCCAGACTATTTCACAAACCTATAAGCTATCAGATGGTCCTATTGGCTTTGAGGTAGAAGACAACAAGATATTTTACAGAGGTTCTCTGAAGCTTTATGCTTATGATATGTTGACGAAACAGGAAAAGGAATTTACCTTTTATGATTTCAAACGGGGATGGGATACGATACCAAGGGGAAGGTTTTTCCTTGACAGTGAAAATCATATACTATATGCGGATGTCGCTGGTGCAAAGCCTACTGAGGCGCTATATGCAGTCAGCACCATCGATATGAAGACTATAAAGCTGCCTATAATGGTTGAGAAGTATGAAGATCTAGATTACTATGGAATGCCTGTATTCAGGGGCAGGGAGCTTCTGCTTGGACAGACCGTATATGAGAGGGATACCTTCAAGCAGGTGGGCGACGCCCTCAAAGGTGGCATTCTGTATGCGGACGACGAGTATATTATAACAAGCTATGAGGCCTATTTGCGGAAAAGCCATGCCAAGCTTGGAGATATGCCGGAATACTACGAGAATATGCAGGTAGACAAGGCAAAGAATGCCTATATTGTTATGAACAGAGAGCACTATATTAAGAAAACTTCAATAGAAGAATTATTAGCCAGCTTAAAAAACAAAACCTCCACATATGATGAGTATGTAAAGGGAGACTTAGTTGATGCTCCTAAGCCTGTAGAAAAAATCACCTTCAATGATATTAAAAATCATTGGGCGAAGGTGGCAATAGAAGAGCTTGCACAGAAAAAGATCGTAAACGGCATTGGAAATAATTTTGCTCCCAACAAAGTTGTCACTCGCGCAGAATTTACTGCCATGCTAATCAGAGCAATTGACCCGGAAGGTATTGAAGACGTGAAAAAAGATATAGAGCGTGGAAATGTCTTTGAATATTTCCCAGATGTAAAGTCTAAGGACTGGTTTTACCCATCAGCAATTGTCGCCAGAAGAATTCAATTGGTGCTGGGGGATGCAAAGGGTAACTTTTCACCGAATGCTCTAATTACCAGGGAAGAAATGGCAGTGATAGCTTTAAGAGCGATGTATAGAATGAATCGAGAGGCAATTCAAAAGGATGACAATGTACTTTCGGTTTTTCAGGACAATGCAAGAATAAGCAAGTGGGCAAGGACAGATGCTGCTTCGGCAGTGAAAATGGGCATTATGAATGGAACGCCGGGAATGCTGTTTGCACCCCAAGGCAATGCGACACGGGCAGAGGCTGCAGCGGTTTTGAAAAGAATAATGGATAAATTTGAACAATAAGAAAGAAGGAACTGAGAAGCGGTGAGGAGCTCTCAGTTCCTTTTTCTTATCTATTCCTTCGCTTTTTTCTCGATTCAATGGAACAAAATAAGGGCTGTCATAATACTTTAATACTAGATAGGGGACAAAGTCATTATGCATAGGGAGGACTATGAATGAAAAACGCGCTTATCACAGGAATTACTGGACAAGATGGGTCATACCTTGCGGAGCTGCTCTTAGAAAAAGGATACACTGTCTATGGTATTGTTCGAAGAAAAAGCACCGTTGATTATGGGAATGCAGAGCATTTAATATCTAAAGTCAATTTTATATATGGTGATATGACTGATATTGTATCATTAATATCTGCTGTGAAGCTTTCACAGCCCGATGAAGTATATAATCTTGCAGCACAGTCATTTGTTGCGGCATCATGGAAACAGCCACTGACAACGACGGATATCAATGCAATTGGTGTTGCCAATATACTTGAAGCCATCAGCATTGCAAAGCCGCAAGCGAGATTTTATCAGGCATCTACCAGTGAAATGTTTGGACTGGTTCAGGAGGTGCCACAAAAAGAAACGACTCCATTCTATCCAAGGAGTCCCTATGGAATAGCAAAATTATATGGACATTGGATTACCAAAAACTATAGAGAAAGCTATGATATGTTTGCTTGTGCAGGAATTTTGTTTAATCATGAATCAGAGAGAAGGGGCAAAGAATTTGTTACACGTAAAATAACGAATTCCGTAGCAAGAATCAAATATGGTTTGCAAGATAAACTTGAGCTTGGGAATTTGTCAGCGAGGAGAGACTGGGGGCATGCAAAGGATTATGTGCATGCAATGTGGCTAATGCTGCAGCAAGATAAGCCTGATGATTTTGTAGTAGCGACAGGAGTTGCCCATGAGGTAAGAGAATTTGTAACCCTTGCCTTTCAAGCTGCAGATATTGATGTTGAGTGGGATGGTTTTGGTGAAAAGGAAACAGGGATGGATAAAAAGACGGGTAGGGTACTGGTAGAAGTGAATCCGGATTTTTTTAGACCTGCAGAGGTAGAATGCTTATTGGGGTCACCGGAAAAAGCCGAGAGAGTATTGGGATGGCAGCGCAAGATTGGTTTTGATGAATTGATTGATCGAATGGTTCGAAATGACATCAATCTAGTATCAAAATCAGTTTAGCAGTTACCTTATCAACGATGCTGCAAAGGGAATAAGATTTGCCTTTCCGTTTTAAATTGATAGAAATATGAATGAGGGGTGTATGTTAATTGAAGCCAATAGAACAAGTAACCATTGCAATTCTAGCAAAGGACAAAGGACATTTGCTGCCTTTGTATCTAAATCTGATTGAGAATCAGACTTATCCAGCCTCACAAATCAAGCTATACATTCGTACAAATAATAATCGAGATAATACTGCTGAAGTACTGGAGCAGTGGATAGAAAAGGTGAAGGATCAATATTCAGAGATTTTTTATGATTCCAGTGATATTCCTGAGCCTGTACAACAATTTAGCCC
This sequence comes from Clostridia bacterium, assembly GCA_029256365.1. GTDB lineage: Bacteria > Bacillota > Clostridia > Lutisporales > Lutisporaceae > GWB2-37-7. Next base: position 807 of record JAQSYB010000118.1, on the reverse strand, counting down.
TCATGAATGGAATCCGCTGCGACTCAAGGCATTGCAGCGTTTGCGTCAGGAATCGATTGAATGGGCAAAAGCGAGGGGAACACATTACTTTGTAGTGGACTGTGATAATTTTATCGTACCAGAAACATTGGAGTTACTACTTGAAACTGGTTTGCCTGTGATTGGACCCCTTCTGAGAAATGCGGATGATCCATCTAGCTGTTATGCCAACTATCACCATATTACGGATGTGAATGGATATTATAAATCGAATAATCAGTACTACGATATACTATATGGGACCATTAAGGGCTTAATTGAAGTGGATGTCATTCACTGCACCTATCTCATACGTAAGGAAGTTTTAGATTTTGCCTTATACGACGATGGCAGCGGGCGATATGACTATGTTAACTTTAGCAATACCTTAAGAAAAGCAAGAATACCACAATATATAGACAATCGTCGTTATTATGGCAAACTCACTTTTTGCGATACCAAGGAAGCCTTTGAGTCAAAGAATATCACGATTTAAACTCACGGAGAAATATTAAAAAGGAAGATATAAAGGATAGCAGTAAAGTTACTGCTATCCTTTTATCATTCCCTAATTTGTCAGTTGATTTAGCGCATATTTTTAAACCAGCTGCTGGTACATTTTTAGAGGAGCATTAACAAATAATAATGATAATAAATTGGAGTGGTTAAATTGAACATTTTTTTAATATTATACTGGATAATAGCATTTATACTTTTTGCCACAGGAATATTCTTTTTCATGTTATTTCTTAAATATAGTAAAGAAACCCATGAAACTACAGATTGGAC
>JAQSYB010000117.1 GCA_029256365.1 Clostridia bacterium | reverse complement strand
TTCTCGGATACTTTTGACAATAAGGTACGAACCTTCTGTATGAATCCAGGAGGAGTTGTTTCACAAGAAGGTTATGAAGGTGGAATAACAATGGTAAATGGTCATAGTTATGCAGAGGATGACCTGAAGACTGAAAATACGAATTTTGCGATGTTGGTTTCAACTAAATTTACAGAACCCTTCAATGAACCAATAGAGTATGGTAAATATATAGGAAGATTAGCTAATATGCTGACTGGTGGCGGCATAATGGTACAAAGACTGGGAGACCTTCTGCAGGGTAGGAGAACGGATAAGGACAGATTGAAGAAATCCACTACAATACCTACATTGAAAGGTGCTGTACCAGGAGATTTAAGCTTTGTACTGCCAAATAGATATTTGACTTCCATTGTAGAAGCCTTAAAAGCATTTGATAAGATTGCTCCAGGACTATATTCAAAAAATACTTTATTATATGGTGTGGAATGTAAGTTCTATTCCAGCAAGATACAAGTAACCGATCAATTTGAAACAAAAATCACCAACTTATATGCCATAGGCGACGGGGCTGGTATTACCAGAGGCCTGATGCAGGCTTCCGTAACAGGAATTGTTGTAGCTAGAGATATTTGTGGTAAAAAGAAATAAAGGAAAGAGGTGTTCTCTATGTCATCTTTAGTAATAGTAGGTGCGCAATGGGGCGACGAGGGAAAAGGTAAAATAACAGATTATATGGCATTAAAAGCCGATGTAGTTGTAAGATATCAGGGAGGAAACAATGCTGGTCATACTGTAGAGGTAGGCAGCGAAAAGTATAAACTGAATTTGATACCTTCCGGTATACTTTATAGTGATAAGCTATGCATAATTGGGAATGGTGTAGTATTAGATCCTGAAGCTTTTTTGAATGAAGTAAAAATGCTTGAAGAAAGAGGAATATCAGCTGCGAATTTAAAAATCAGCGATAGAACTCACATCATATTCCCTTATCACAAGAAAATAGATGAGCTGTCAGAAATACAAAGAGGCAGCAACGATATAGGTACGACCAAAAAAGGCATAGGCCCGACATATATGGATAAGACAGAGAGAGTCGGCATTAGAGTATGCGATTTAATGAAAAAAGACATATTTGCTGAGAAGCTAAAAGCCAATATAGAGGTTAAAAACAAATACCTAAAGGATTTCTTTGGCTTTGAAGGCTATTCCTATGATGAAATGCTTCAAACTTACTTAAAATATGCAGAACAAATTAGACCTTATGTAGCAGACGCTTCGGTACTTGTATATGAAGCTTTAAAGGCTGATAAGAAGGTATTATTTGAGGGTGCACAAGGCACCTTGCTGGATTTGGACTTTGGAACCTATCCATATGTAACCTCATCACATCCAACCTCAGCAGGTGTATGCTCCGGAGTGGGAATCGGTCCATCCATGATAGGCAAGGTAGTAGGAGTTGTTAAGGCATATACTACACGAGTGGGCAAAGGTCCTTTCCCAACAGAGTTGAATGATGAAACAGGGGAACACATTAGGCAAAAAGGATTTGAATTTGGTACAGTAACAGGCAGACCAAGACGTTGTGGCTGGTTTGATGCTGTAATCGTTCGTTATGCGGTTAGAATTAATGGTCTTACAGGTATCGCTTTGACAAAGTTGGATACAATAGCAGATATGCCAATTGTAAAGATTTGCGTAGGCTATAAATTAAATGGAGAAATCATTAAGGAGTTCCCTGCCAGCATAGCGGATTTGGCTTTGTGTGAGCCAATCTATGAAGAATTCCCAGGCTGGGAGGACATTAGCCACATTACAGAATACAACAAACTGCCAATCAATGCTTTAAGATATATCGAAAGAATAGAAGAGCTATGTGGTGCAAAGGTGTCTATTGTATCCGTTGGACCAAGAAGAGATCAGACAATCGTAGTAGAAGAATTCTAGTTCCAGAGATTGACATAAAGAAGTTTTATATAATGTGTTGACAAGTGGTGCTTTGCAAAGTATAATTGATAAATGTGAGTGGTAACACACACGCAAGCACCACATAATGGCCCATTGGTCAAGCGGTTAAGACACCGCCCTTTCACGGCGGCTACAGGGGTTCGAACCCCCTATGGGTCACCATTTATGGGAGCATAGCTCAGCTGGGAGAGCACCTGCCTTACAAGCAGGGGGTCACAGGTTCGATCCCTGTTGTTCCCACCAAATACCATTTGACAAAGCAAGCATACTGTAATATAATACTTTATGCAGCTAGTCACAAATTAAAAATGGCCCGGTAGTTCAGTTGGTTAGAATGCCAGCCTGTCACGCTGGAGGTCGAGGGTTCGAGCCCCTTCCGGGTCGCCATTTTAATATGCTGGTGTAGCTCAATTGGTAGAGCAGCTGACTTGTAATCAGCAGGTCGCGGGTTCGAGTCCCATCACCAGCTCCATTAATTTTTTGAATGAATACTGTAGTTGTAATTGCAACTACAGTTTTTTTATTGCCATTTGCGAAGCAAATCTAGGCAAAAGGCGAAGGCGCTCGATGCGCTGAGATTTTTATTATGCAATAAAAAAGGCAGTGATAAATTTTATCACTGCTTGTTTTATTATGTTGTATAAGGTCTAACCCTACATCGTCCTTATTTTAAGTCTTATATCGTCTCCAAAGAACTTATACATACTGAAATTTCCTAGTATTCTAGAATAAATTCTTTCTGAATATGTCCCCATTAGCTCATCGGTATTCAAATTCGTAGAAATGATTATCTTTTTATTGTTGATTAGCCTTCTATTTAAAATATTGTAAATTGCTAAATTCGAAAACTGTGTAGAAAGCTCAGTACCCAAATCATCGATGATAAGCAAATCACAATTGTACAGCTCTTCCAAGTAAGGCGCATTTTCATTCTCTTTATCAAAGTCAAACTTATATTTACGGATTGCATCTATCAGATCCGGGGCACTTTGATATATTACACTCTTACCTGAATCCAACAAGTCCTTGGCTATGGAGTTGCATAGAAATGTTTTTCCTAAGCCGGGTTTGCCAATGAAAAATAAGTTTTTCTCATGGGCATCAAAATTCCTCGTATAATTAATGGTGGTCATGTAGATGTTTTTCATATTTTCTCGAGGGGAGACTTTGCCTTCTTCTGATTCATTTGAGTAATAGTCTAATCGAAACATGTCAAAATTTTCTTTTTTGAAGTTGCTGCTCATATTTGACTTCTTATATAGCTGCTCAATTTCTTTTTGAACCAGACAGGTACATTTTTTACTTTCTAGATAGCCAGTATCCTTGCAGTTTTTGCACTGAAATCGCATATCTAGATAATCTCTGGGATATCTACTCTCGGAAAGAAGCTCTACACGCTCCATTTTCAAGTCCATTTGTTTTTTATGAAGAATATCCAGCAGCTCTTGTTGATTGCCGCTGTCACCTAAAATAGCCTTGGTGATATCGATGCTAAGCTTGACCAAAGCTTCTTCTATTTGAAGCAAACGAGGAATCTTCGCATATACAGCAGCTTTTCTTTGCTCTAGCTCTTTTCGATGCTTATTCCGCAGTGCTTCATATTCCTTCATAATGTCTTTCAAATTACTCAATCAGCTCACCTCTACTCTTTTTCAGCAATATATCCTCTAGCGCATTGGCGTCATAGGTACGGTTTGCAAAGTTATTGAAGGTAGACTTTTGCACTTTGCTGGTCGGCTTATTTTTTGTAGGGGCAGTTTGATCCGTTTTGGTTATGTATGCTTCCACTTCCTGTATGGTCTTTAGACCCTTGTTGTTCCACTCAGTAAGTATTTTATCAAGGTAGGAAAAAGAAGGCTTCATCGTATTGGCTGTAAAGCTGCAGGCTCTTAGAACAACCTCCTCAGAATAGTTGAATTCGTAGAACCATTTGTGAAGCAGCTGCTCTTGAACTTGAGTTGGTGCACCCAGCCGAAAGAAACTAAGCACCTTGCCGTATTTTTGCCACTTCTCTTTATGACGTTCATTGTATTCATTTGCCTTTTCCAAGGAATTAATCCCTGCGTCAAACCAGTTCTTTGCAACCTGCTTCAGGTAAGGCAAATCCCTTTTACCCCGGGCACAGCAATCGTCAATTAATAGAATGACCAGCTCAGGGGGCATGCCATAATCATCTACCCAGTCTAAATATGTAAACATTTCATTGGTTGCAGGCTCACGACCGTATATTTTTTTGATGTACTCAAACATATCCTTTACCCTAAAGTTTTGTCTGGCTGAAATAATTCTGTCAGGGCTATACTTGTCTATTTGAGGTTTCTTATCTTTAATGTTCAGCATAAGCTCTTTGATTGTCACAAATTCAATAGTAACGTCTTGGCTGCCTTGAGAGTAAGGAGCAAGCTTAATGATGTTTTGTGCCTCCCAATACTTCCAGGCTTGCAAGGTTTCTTCCTCACTAATATCTAAGGTCTTGGCAATGATCTCATTGGACAAGGAAGTATTGTTGTGATTTTGGGCATATTTAAGGCCTAATATGTACACCTTGACGTAGTTTCCGGGCGCTTGAGGCATATAATGGTTGATAAAAACATTTTCCAAAAGCGTATGTCCCAAATCCTCGTTATTTGATTTTATACTAAAAAAATTCATAGGACACCTCAACTAATTTATAATAAATAAATTATACCACAGTTACTACTCATTCGTACTTTTCATTTTTCTGATAGTGCAGCACTATGGTTAACCTATATCTATAATATCGTCATAAAAAAGAATAGTAAATCATAAAGTACAAGGATTTGCTGCGCGAATAGCAGATCAGTCATATTTTTGTGTTATTTTTAATATAATGTTATCATGGTGGGTACAAGCAAACATATTGCATAAACTTGACAGATTGAATTAAGAGCTGAGGACAAATAATATACTAGTTGAATAAAAACAGCAAAAAATTCACAAAATTATCCAAACAAGAATTTTTCTGGATATTCCAAGCCTAGGGTTGTACTTTTGGACCAAAAATAATATAATATAGTGTAGTTGTAATCTTTTACATGAAGTGGAAAGGAGATGAATAGATGCTATTTGATAAGGTGAATGACACCTTTAAGCAAAGTGTTAAAGCATTAAAAGGTGCCCTTTCAAAGTTGAAAACGCTAAATATTAAAGAATTGAAATTGAAAAATATGAAATTTGATATAAAGCAATTAAAGAAGTTAGATTTACCGAAATTATCGAAAAAGATAGTCGATAAGAAGAGGTTTGCAATAAGTATTGGAGCAGTAGTCCTAGTAGTTCTCATAACAGGCTATATTTACTTTTCTGGTGTTGCCTACACTGTAAGCATAGACGGCAGTGAGGTGGGCAAGGTTCGAGACAAAAAAGACATTGACGCACTTCTAGAAGCAAAGAAGGGTCAATATCAGAAGCTGCATAACGCAGAAATAGGTATTGAAGGAGAATTGGTTTATACCAAAACCAGAGCTTCAAGCAAAGAGCTATTGGATGAAAAGAGCATAGAGACTTTTGTAGAAAATGATATTACTTATACCATAAAATCCTACAGCATTGTAGCAAATGGCAACGGTGTGGCAGCCTTAAAGACAGAAGAAGAGGCGAACAAAGTGCTGGACCAAGTAAAAGCTGCTTATGTGAAGGAAGAAGATAAAGCAAAGTACAAAGAAGTTACCTTTGCTGAGAATGTAGAAGTGAAACAGGAGTTCAACGAAACCGGTGCAATCATGGCGGTGGAAGAGGTAGCAGCTTTTGTTTTAAAAGGAACAAACGAAGAAAAGATACATAAGGTAGCAGCAGGAGATAGTTTTTGGTCAATCTCCAGGAAATACAACATAAAAATAGATGATTTGCAAAAAGCGAATCCAAAGGCAGATCCAAATAAGATCAAGATAGATCAAGAGCTAAGCTTAGTGGTGCCAAAGCCACTGCTTTCTGTAAAGACAATAGAGGTAGCAGAGTACACGGAAAACATACCCTTTGAACAAAAGGTTGAAAACAGCAGTTCTCTTTATAAGGATCAAACCAGCGTAAAGGTAAAAGGTGCATATGGAGAACGTGAAGTAGTAGCAGAAATTGTGAAGATCAATGGCATTGAAGATAGTAGAAATGTTTTATCAGAAAAGGTTATAAAAGAACCAAAGACTCAGATATTGATTAAGGGCACCAAGGAGCTTCCACCTAAAAAGGGAACGGGTACCTTTAAAATGCCAACGAGGGGTTCTTTATCCTCTAGATTTGGATCCAGATGGGGAAGTGTCCATGAAGGCATTGACTTAGCAGCACCAATAGGCACAGCAGTCAATGCAGCGGATGGTGGAGTTGTAACCTGGGTAGGAACAAGAGGCGGCTATGGGAAGCTAATCATGGTGGACCATGGTGCTGGATATGTAACCTATTACGGTCACCTAAGCAAATACTCTGTATCAAAGGGTGACAAGGTATATAAGGGCCAAAAAATTGGAGCAGTGGGCAA